>DASYBN010000436.1:0-2645 GCA_036500785.1 Acidobacteriaceae bacterium | reverse complement strand
ACAAGGCATACGCATCCTCGACAGCCGCTCCACCGCCAGCCTGCTCAGCAAGGTGCTGTGGATCACGACGGCCGGGTTCCTGTTCACCGCATTTGGCGCCTATCTCGCGCCGGCGCTCATGGGCGGCATCAGCTACATGGGCCTGTTCATCCTTACGTTCGGCCTGATCTTCGCGATCAACTTCGCCGTCAAGCGTTCCCCCGGGCTCGCGCTGGTGCTCTTCTACGCGTTCACGCTGCTGATGGGCGTTGAAGTCGGCCCACTGATCAAGGCCTACCTGCACGTTCCCGGCGGCGAGAGCGTCGTCTTTCAGGCTGCTCTGACCACCGCCGTCGGCATGGCCTGCATGGGCCTCATCGCACAGGTCGCCCGCTTCGACTACCGCCGCGTCTACAACTACGCGTTCCCCGCAGTGGCTGCCCTGATCATCATCGGCATTTTGGGCGCGTTCGTGCACTTCATCAGCCCCGGCCTCTACGCCTGGGCCACGCTGGCCATCTTCAGCGTTCTTCTGCTCATCGACTTCATGCGTCTGCGCGATGGCGCGATGGGCCTCAGCCCCGTACAGATGGCGCTCAGCATCTATCTCGACGCGCTGAACATCTTCATCGCCCTGCTGCAGATCTTCGGCAACGGCAGCGGAAGCAACCGCCGCAGCAGCGGCTGGCGGTAAACATTCCATCGCTTCATGACGAAATAAGCCGCTGGACAATCCAGCGGCTTTTCTCTTCCTTCGCGCCCCGAACAGGTGATGAGAAGCGCGTTTATCAGGAGCAGAGTGACTAGACCTACTGCTTACACTTGCATGATCTGAGCGAGAATGATCGAACCATGATGCGTTTTTGGCAGGTCTATGTCTGGATCTTCTCCGTTGTGCTGCTTTTCAGCGCCGTAGGCCGTGTCGTTTTACGTTTCAGGAAGTCTCATCTGGTGTCCCGCCTGGATGTGGTCGAGTCGTTTGTCGGCCTACTATGCATACCGGCTCTGCTTGGGTTCGCGTATCGACATCCATACGGTAACCGCAACGTTTGGCAGTGCCTCTGCGTCCTGGTCATCGGCTTTTCTGTATATCAATTCTTCGGCCCCAAGATGAAGCAGCTTTATGAGAAGAGCTTCCTCATCGCGGGCTTGACGATCACTCTACAGATCGCAGTGGGCGCACCAGCACTTTGGGCCTTGCTGCAGTATGCGTTCTTAGAACGGGCGATCTGGCTCCGATGAGAGCCGCTCGCTGCGTAACTCCCGATAAGTCGGCTTCTCGTCATTAATGGTTGACCAAGTGCCGGTTGACCCATGTCTCAATTCCGAGGAGTGGGTTAATGCGCTGCTCCGCTACCCGCTCTTCTTCGCCGTCTCCTCATCCGGAATCTGCTTATTCCGCCACGCGCGAATCGGCTCACCCACAATCGTCATCAGCAGCACCGCGCCCATGATCACCGCGATATCCCTCCATTGCTGCAGCGTTCCCAGAGAAATCAGCAGCGTCGTTGAAAGCGCCGCCGGCTGCGTCGCGCGAAGCAACAGCGTGAAGAACACCGTCAGCGCCGTCGAAAGCACCGCAGCCTCCACGCGCGGAAGCTGAATATGCCGCGCCGAGACCGCCGGCGTATGCCACGCATGCGTCACCAGCAGCGAAGCGAACCCCGCCACCACCGCGATCAGATGCCCGACGATCACGTTGTAAGGCCGCGCGCTCTTGCGGTGCGGCTGCTCGATCATCTCGTACGCCGTCGGCCCTAGACTCGCGAACACGAGTGGCTGCTGAGCCAGCCAAGCCGCAACTGACACCACAAGGATCAGCGCGCCTTCACACAGCGGCGCAATCTTCAAATCCCGTTTCTGTTCGGGGTTCATTCGTGCGTCCTCAGCAACTTTGGATGCAGCCGATCGCCGCCGCTTGAGCTTTAGCTTGCGATCCAACCCGCTACACTAATCAGATGGCTCGCATCCAGCACGCCCCACAGCCCGAGCCGAAGTCCTGGCTTCGCGCGCTGCCCAAGGCGGAACTGCACCTGCATCTCGAAGGCTCGATCACGCCGGCCACGCTCGTTGAGCTCTCGCGCACCAATGACGGCACACCCCTCACCACCGCGCAGGCGCGCGCAGTCTACAGCTATCACGACTTCCCCAGTTTCCTCGTGAGCTTCAAGGCCGTCACACAGCGGCTGCACACCCCCGCCGACTACGAGACCATCACCTACGCCATGCTCCGCGACCTTGCCACGCAGGGTGTGCGTCACGCCGAGGTGTACATCTCCATCGGCATCCTCTACCGCTTCGGGCGCCTCGACGTCGACGAGGTGATGGCGGCGATCGAGCGTGGCCGCACCCGCGGCGAACAGGACTTCAAGGTTTCGCTGCTCTGGATCATCGACGCCGTTCGCCACTTCGGCGTCACCGAGTGCGGGCGGGTCTTTCGCAAGGCCGCCGAGCTCAGCCAGCAATATCCCTCGATCGTCGGCATCGGCATCGGCGGCGACGAGGCGCTCGGCCCCGCGCACGACTTCCGCGAGATCTACGCCGAGGCCAGGCAGGCCGGGCTGCGGCTCACCTGCCACGCCGGCGAGTCGGTCGGCCCGCAAAGCATCTGGGCCGCGCTCAACATCGGCGCCGAGCGCATCGGCCACGCGCTCTCCGCCCAGCAG
>DASYBN010000435.1:0-9699 GCA_036500785.1 Acidobacteriaceae bacterium | reverse complement strand
GCGTTCCGCGCCACCGCGCCGATCGAAGCCTTCACCTCTGCCTGGAGATTGACGATCAGCTGCAGGCATGCAGCGGCAGCTGCCTGATCAGGGATAAGATCGCAATTCATCGAACCACCCCTGACGCTGATCCGAGCGCGGCTGCATCTTCTCTGTAGACATGCGCCGCGGCCTCTCCGGCGTCACGTGACACGTCGGTGCCGTTCGTTTTAACGAGTGCTTCTTTCACCATTCGGCCAATTCCGATCCCGCCGTCGGCACTAAGCTGCGTTGCGAGCTGGCGAACCCCGACGTCCTTCATCTGGTCTCCGCAGGAGTCCTCGGCGTCATCGTCTCCACCTGGAGCGCTTCCAAAGCTCGACTCGGCATCGCGCAGCCACTGACCCAGCAGTACGGATTCGAACTGCTGTGCGGCGGCCGTGAGCTGATCGGGTGCTGCTGTTCTGGGCACCACAAGTGACGCCGATCGCATGCTCTGCACTCCCGCCACAGTACCGCTCATCAGATCACCTCCAGATCGGCTTGTAATCCGCCCGCGGATTTGATCGCTTCAAGGATCGAGATGATGTCGTGCCCTGTCGCGCCGATGGTGTGCAGACCTTTGACCAGCTCCTCCACGTCGGCACCGTTCCCCAGGTGAATGGAGCGTGCTTCGCGGTCCTGCACGTTCAGCGTTGTGTTCGTCACGACCACAGGAGCGGCGCTCGATCCAGGAGCCGCCTGGGTTGCCGTCAGCACGGTATCAACCTGTACCTGCAGTCCACCGTGCAACACGGACACCGGCGAGAGCAGAACATCACCTCCGAGAACGATGGTCCCGGTCCGCTCGTTAACGACGACCCGCGCCGGAACGTCAACGGGAACCGAGAGCTCCTGAATCCTCGATATGAGGCGCGGAATCGAGCCGATACCCGTGGCCTCCGCGTTCACATCGATCTCGCGACCATTGATCAGCGTGGCCACCGGCGAGTTGAACTCCTTGTTGATGGCATCCGTCATCTCGCGGGCTGTGGTGAAGTCCGCATTTCTCAAGAGAAAGGAGAGAGTCCGCATTCCGTGCAGATCTACGGTCGCGGAGCGTTCCACGATTGCACCTTCGGCAATAAGACCGACGGTTGGATAATTGACCTCGCGCACATTACCCGCGGCCTCCTGAGAGTAGCCGCCTGTCGTCAAGGCGCCTTGTGCTTCTGCGTAGACCTGTCCGTCGGGCCCGCGCAAAGCGGTCAGCAACAGCACGCCGCCCTCGATGCTCTTCGCGTCTCCAACCGAGGAGACGGTGACATCGATCTTCATGCCCGGTTCGGAAAATGACGGCAGCTTTGCCGTCACCATCACTGCCGCGACATTCTTGATGATCGTGGTGCCTGTGGGGATCTGTATCCCGAGCCGCTCCAGCATGTTGGCCAGCGTCTGTACCGTGAAGTAAGTCTGTTGCCGGTCGCCCGTTCCCTGGAGACCGACAACCAGACCGTAGCCGATCAGCTGGTTCTCGCGTACGCCCTCGATCTCTGCGATGTCGCGGATGTGTGCGTCGCGCAATCGGGCGGCCGCACAGGGGCTAGCGGCGAAGATGCTGAGAAGCGGTGCGATCGCCAGCAGGAGACGTCGAGTTTTCTTGCCAAGCAGGAGATGCATGTTCAAAACCCAAAGAGCCACAGAATGGCTCGTGTCAGTGGATTTGGCGGCCGGACGCTATCGGAGATGATGCCTTTGCCCTTCAGCTCTATCTCAAGCGCACTGAGCGAGCTTGACGGGATCATGTTTGTCGTCGAGATGTCGCCAGGGCGAGCTACGCCGCGCAGGATAACCTCTTCATGTTGATTGTTCATGTCGATCTGCCGATGGGCCTCGATGACCAGATTGTTGTTGGGAAGAACGGCAATTACCTGGCCCGTGAGGCTGGTGCTGAATGCGGTGCTCGAATTTGTCGTGCCCGTACCTTTCAACGTAGTTGATGATTGAGCAGCCAGGAGGGGGTTGGTTCCCTTGGTAGAAAGACCCCCGGGGAGTCCCGTGATAGCGGAGCTTGTCGAGAAATTCCGCTCGCTGTCAACAGTTCCGCTTTGTGCTGCGGTGGTCTGCACGGACACAACCACTGTCACAAGATCGTGCAGCGCGTGCGCCTTATAGTCCGCCGACATATTCACCATCGCGCCGTCCGGAGACCACAGGCTTCCCGCAAGCTGCTTCTGCGAGTATGCGGAGGTAGCCGGCGACACGCTGGCCAAGTATTCGGCCCGCAAATCCGCTGATGTCTTTTTTGGCTTCTTGGCGCACCATCCTGGTCCGCAACAGAGCACACAGAAGAGAGATGCAAGAGTTCGCGTCATTGCCGGGCCGTTGCGGTTCACTCGAGATCACCTTTTACGACACTCTGATCCACCACTGTGGCGCGAAAGATCTTGCGGTGATCCGGAGTCGCGACTCGAATATCGGCCCCGGGCGATCCGCTATCCAATGCGACTGCCGGCAGTTGAATCCGCATCTGAAGATCTTCAAGAAGCAATGTCACGTGGGAACCTGGATGCACCTTTGCCATCGCCTGCTCCGGAACCTCGGGAGTATGGAGCTGAGCAGGTCCCGCTCCTTGGCCCGGAGTGCGTACCGCAAGGCCGCTCTTCAATCGCGCGCTTGCGATGAGAGAGGTTGCGGTTACAGTTGGCAGGTTCAGCAATACATAAAACGGAAGACACTCGCCGGCGTCGCGACAGCGCCACTGGAGCTGCACAACGTCGTCCGTCACGCGTGTCATCGAAACGATCTCGAGGTGCGGAATGGGATCGATCGCGCTGAGGCTCACCGGAAGTTGCACTTCGTTTGGAGTTACCTTGACGCCGTATCTCCAGAGCACATCGGCGATGAGCACCGGTGAGATCAGGTAGCGCGGCCTTTCAACAGCCAGCGCGCCTGTCACCGTGATCGTCATCATCCATACGCAGCCGGGCGTCAGCACAGTCGATACCAGGCTGCTGCGTCTGATTTGCGTGACCCACTGCATCTGAGAAAGATCTCCGCTCGGTTACTGTGTGAGTTGATTCAGTTGTTGCAACATTTCATCAGCAGCCTTCACTACCCGCGAGTTGGATTCGTAGGAGCGCTGTGCGACGATCATGTCGACAAACTGCTCGACGACGCTGACATTGGACTGCTCAAGGCTGTTCTGCTGCAGTGTTCCCAGGCCTTCGGTTCCACCCGGCGCTCCGACAATGGCCTCTCCTGAGCCCGTCGTGGGCAGGTAGATGTTGCCGCCGATGCTATTCAATCCTCCCGGGTTTGCGAAGGTGGCAATCTGAATCGTGCCAACCGCGGAAGCCTGCGCCTGATTGGGCAGCGTCACCGTTACAGTGCCGTCGCTTCCGATCGAGATGTTCGTTGCGTTCGGAGGAATCGTGATCGTGGGTTCCAGCTGGTTGCCGTCGGCAGTCACGACGTTGCCCTGCTGGTCAAGGTGGAAGGAACCGGCGCGCGTATATCCGATCTGCCCACTGGGGAGCTGAATCTGAAAGAACCCAGCTCCCTGAATAGCCATGTCGAGCGGATTGCCTGTCGTTTCCAGATTTCCCTGTGTTTGAATGATTTCGGCGGAGTCCGGACGCACTCCAAGTCCCACCTGCAGCCCCGAAGAGACGGTCGTCTGCTGCGTCGCGGCTGACCCCGGCATCACCTCGTTCTGATAGAGAAGATCGGTGAACTGCATTCGCCTCTCCTGGAAGCCGGTAGTGCTTGAGTTGGACAGGTTATTGGCGATGTTATCCAGGTTCAGCTGCTGGGCATTCATACCGCTGGCGGCTGTATAGAGTGCGCGGATCATCTGGTGGCTCCCTTCAGTTGCGCTGCCGTTAGTTCGTACGTGGCAGCTCCTGAGCTGCGGTCTTGTCCATATCGCTGTCAAGCAGCGTAAGCGCATGTCGCATGGACTCGGCAGCACGCTGTGCACCGATCAGCTGCACGACGCCCTCAATGGGACTCACATTCGAGCCCTCCAGCGCGCCTTGCTCGATCGTGGACCCCATCGCAGGCTTCTCGTTGGCTGCGGGCGCGGCATACTCTGCATTGCCGCGACTCGTAATCTGTGTGCCGGGCGCGAAGGTCACGAGCGCGATCTTGCCGGCGACTGCGCCGTTCGAGGAGATCGTGCCATCCGCGCTGATTGTGATCGGCCCTTTACCTGGGACGATCGGCCCGTTTTGGCCTAGCACGGCCTCTCCGCTCTCCGTCGCGAGCCTGCCGTTCGCATCCACTCGGAAGCGGCCGTTGCGAGTGTAGGCAACTCCATTCGCGGTCTGGACTTTGAAGAAGCCGGCTCCCTGAATTGCGACGTCTAGATCGTTGCCGGTGTGCGTCAGAGTTCCCTCTTGCTGATCCAGCTGCGGGTCGGCGGATTGGCTGAAGGTATTCGTCGCCTGGTTCAACGACGAAATGCGGCCATGATGTTGCGCTTCGGCCAACACGGTGCCAAACACATTCTCCTGTCCGCGAAATCCAGTACTCCCGCTGTTGGCGACGTTCGAAGCGATAGTGTCCAGTGCTTCCATTCTCGCCATGAGTCCAGCGCAGGCTGCGTACAATCCACTGTTCATCGCTCGCTCCGGATCGCCATGCTCATGCTGCCTCTATCGGCATTAGCCTGCCGAACTTCTCTGCGTCGGCGGATGATTGCGTGCAACGAAAGCTGCACAAGAGGTCGCGTCCGCGTTTCAATCAGCGACGCGCTCACGGCGGATTACAACGACGGCAGGAGATTTCGCTCGAAGATCTCGGTGATTCGCAGGCCGTAATTGCCATCGACAATGACGACCTCACCCTTTGCGATCACGCGTTCGTCGAGAATCAGATCAACCGGGTCTTCTACCTTGCGGTCGAGCTCCACGAGGGAGCCGGCATTCAGTTCAAGCACCTCGCGCAAACGCATTACACGTTGCCCGAATCGAAGCGTCACAGCCAGAGGCACATCGATCACTCTGTCGAGCTGTGGGTTGAGAGCTGACTCCGCCTCTCGTTTGCCCGCACTCTTTTCCTTCGCACGCAAACTCTCCACGAGCTCCGCGTCCGCGAGGAGTTGCAACTGCGCTTTAGCTCCTTCAGCCTCCGCTTCCAATCGAATCTCTCCTATCAGTGCGGGTTCGCTGATCTCCGCGAAAGAGTACGACTCGACACTGAAGGGAAACATCTTGGCGTCAGCGGCTCTCTTCGGCATGCGCAGGACCAGGCTCTCCATCAGCCCCAACCAGACGCTCTTCAGTGAGTCGGGCGAAGGATCGCTTCGTTTTCCGAACAACGCCTCGGCATCTTTATGCGCGATCTCCAGGCGCAGCTGACCATGAAGAGTTCCGCGCAATGCGGCGGTGAAGCCCAGACCTGCCTCGAATCGAACCGCAGGAGCGAATCCGTCCGGGACGCGCGGTATGGAAGTCCATTCGCCGCCAAAGTCGTGAACCGCCGCATCGAGTAATGCGTCCGCAACACTGGTGACCAGCCGTCGTCTGAAATGTTCAGCAAGTGCCATGGTGTTTATCCTTCATGTTGGAGTGCACACTTCAGCTGCGCGGCTTTGTACGGACCACGTCTGACTGGAACCACTTCAAACAACGGATGGCCCCGGACGTGCATAACGATCGGCGCTGCCGCAGGAGCCTGAAGATCCAATATGTGACCCACATTCAGCGTGACCAGGTCGCCCACCGGAACCCGCAGCCCCGAAAGATCGATCGTCAGAGGTATATCGCATTCAAGGAGGCGATCGGCGAGGCGACGCATCGCGCCTGCCTCGCTGCCCGTGTACCGTGCGGCATCATTCTGGCTGCTGCGCACGAGCGTGGCACAGAAGGTGATCGGCAGCAACAGTGCGAATGAGGAGATGGTCTTCGTGAGCTTGATCTCAAAGTGCAGCGCCAACACCCGTTCTTCGATCGCGAACAGCTGCCCAATCATCGCCGGCTTGATCGAAGGCAACGGACCAAGTGAGACGTTGATCATTGTCCAGATGCGCTCCAATTGTGCCCCGACCATCTCGCTCACGCTGCGGAACAGCTCCTCATCGATCTCTGTCAACTCTCGAATATGCTCAAGCGGCTCCCCCGTACCTCCCAGAAGCAGATCGAGCAGTGGGAACAGCAGATCGTTTTCGAAGGCGGCAACGATTTTGGCCTGTGTGGGCTGCAGCTCAAACGGCACAAGATAGCTTCCAACCGGCAGGGCCGAGCCAAATTCGCGTGCACCGACCTGATCCAGGCCGTTCAGCTTCACCTCCAGCTGGGAACCCAGGAAGAGATCCAGTGAATGTGAGAGAGTGCGGGCAAAGGTCTCGTGCATGCTCCGCAATTGGCGCAGACTCTCCTTCGACAGCAATCCCGACGCGCGAAAGTTGCACGGCGTCACGGTCTTCTCGCGCCTGCTTTCCGGCCGGATCAACTCACGCTCCGCGATCATCAATTGCTCCCTCATCCTTTATCGGCAGGACCTTCGTCTCTCTTCACACCACATGACAAGTACCGCAAGACCGGTCACCGAACGACTCCGAGCGTCCTAACGGGTGTCACGGGCGGAATCTCCGCCGGAGACACAACTACGACCTTCGGCAGAAAGGGCTCGAGCAGCCTACGCAGATAAAAGCGCCCCGGCGAAGAGCACAGCAGCACCGGTGGAGCATCACCGATCTCAGGTCCGAAGTTGCTCCGCAAGCTGTCGAGCACCCGCCGCGCGACCGAGATCTGGAGTGAACTCGATGTAATCTGGCTAGGCTGCAGATTGGCGCTCCGCGCGCACTCCTCTTCGAGGGATGTGTCGAGCGTCACGACCTTCAACTCTCCATCCGACGACAGCAGAGGCTTCACGAGCGCGCGGCTCAATGCCTGCCGTGCTGCCTCGATGAGAGCTACCGGATGCTTATTGATGGCAGCGGCCTCGATCAAAGCATCCAGGATCGTTCCGAGATCGCGAATCGAAACCTGTTCGCGAAGCAGCCCCTGCAGCACACGTTGCAGCTCACCAAGCGACAGCAGCTTTGGAACGAGCTCCTCCGCGAGTTTGGGATGCGACTCATTCAGCCGGTCCAGCAATCGCTTTGTCTCACTGCGCGACAGCAACTCATGTGCATTCGCCCGGACGACCTCCGACAGGTGAGCGGTCAGAACTGAAACCGGCTCAACCACTGCACAACGGGAGGCGATGGCCTGCGCCTGCAGCTCCGGTGCAATCCACTTCGCCGGCACGTTGAATGCCGGCTCTCGCGTCTCGGTTCCGGGAAGCGCCACGGTGTCGGGAGTGGAACTCACCGCCAACAGCAGACCGCGGCGAAGCTCCCATCGTGCAATTTCCACGCCGCGCAGCAGCAGTACATATTCGTTTTCGCGCAAAGCCAGATTGTCGGTGATGTGAATCGGAGGCACGAGAAAGCCCATCTGCTGCGCCAGCTTTTTGCGGACGCCCTTGATGCGATTCAGCAGCTGCCCTCCTTGTTTCTCATCCACCAAGGGCACAAGACCTGAGCCAACTTCAAGGGTTAGCTCATCAAGCTTAAGCACCTGATCGATGGCGTCTCCTAGTGGCGCTGCTGCTCCTTTCTCTTGTGTCTGCACTGCAGTGGACGCTGCCGGCGTGTCTTTCTCGGGGGATTTCATCTTGTAGCCGCCGAACATGAGACCGCCGCCCAGGAGAAAGAACGGCAGCTTAGGCAGCCCAGGAATCAATGCCAACGCGACGAGCACACCGCCGGCGATCCATAGGAGCATCGACTGACGTATGAGCTGCTTGCCCATATCTACCCCGAGCGTCTCCTTCGAGCTCGCACGCGTGACTACAATTCCGCCCGCTACAGAGACCAGAAGCGACGGCAGAATTGAAACCAGACCGTCACCCACAGTCAGAACCGTGTACGTCTTCAGGGCCTCGATGAGGGGAACACCCTGTTGAAAGACACCGATAAGGAAGCCGGCGATGATATTGATAGCGAGGATGAGAATGGTGGCAATCGAATCGCGTTGGCTGAACCGTGCTGCGCCGTCCATTGCTCCGCAGAACTCCGCCTCCTGCGCGACAATCTCGCGGCGGGTTCTCGCCTGCTCCTCGTTGATCAATCCGGCGTTGAGATCCGCATCGATGGCCATCTGCTTGCCCGGCATGGCGTCAAGTGTGAATCGCGCGGTCACCTCAGCCGTGCGCACCGCGCCATGGCTGATGACCAGAAACTGAATGGCCACAAGAGCGAGAAACAAGACGAAGCCTACAACGTAGTTCCCTCCGATAACGAACTGCCCGAAGGCTTCGATCACCGAACCGGCCGCGCCTAATCCCTCATTTCCGTGAAGAAGGATCCGCCGTGTGCTCGCGAGATCGAGTGCGAGCCGAGTCAGCGTCAACAGAAGAATGAGACTCGGGAAGACGGAAAACTGCACCGGTCGCAGGATCTGGATGGCCGTCAATAAGACAAGCACTGATGCGGCGATGCTGCAGGTCAGCAGCAGATCCAGCACAAAGCTGGGCATCGGCACCAGCAGCACAAAGATCATACCGACGGCGGCAAGGGGCACGACCCAGTCACCGGCACTGTGCAAAATCTTCAAGACGTTTGGCGATTTCATCGTTTGCCTATCACCTCTCCAGCAGCGTTGCGACGACTGCGCATGTTCTCTTGCTCGCGGAGTTCCTCCTGCGCGCGGAACACGGCCACAAGAATCTCCGCAACCGCCTGGTAGAGCTCTGCAGGGATTACATGGCCCACTTCAACATCCTTGTAGAGGGCCCGCGCGAGCACCTTGTTTTCGATTAATGGAACACTGTTCTCCTGCGCAATGGACTTGATCTTCTGCGCCAGCAGATCCTGCCCTTTAGCGATGACCTCGGGCGCGGCCATCGATCGCTCATACAGCAATGCGACGGCGTAATGCGTAGGATTCGTAACGACCAGAGTTGCCTTCGCGGCCGCCTCCAGTGGCTTTCGCTTTCGCATCGAGCGCTGCCGCTTCCGCACGCGAATCTTCGTGAAGGGATTGCCTTCCTGCTCTTTACTTTCGCGCTTGACCTCTTCATGGCTCATGCGAAGCCGCGTCTCGTTCTGCCTCCAGACCAGCAGGTAATCGACGGCGGCCCACGCTAACAGAACCAGCACGGCCTTCCATCCAATCGCGCGGAGCACCTCGCTCATTACAGCTGCCGTTGTGCGCAGATCCTCCCCACACGCCTGCGTAATCTGGGTCCAGTGCGCCTCAAAGCTGGCAATCCCGATGAGCGCGATCACCAGAAACGGCAGGAGGGACTTAATGAGGCTGCCGAATGTGGTTACAGAGAATATCTGGCGCAAGCGATTCGCCGGACTGAAGCGCTCAAACTTCGGCGTCAATGCAGCGGGCGCAAAGTTCAGTCCGCCCTGCGCGAGCATTACGCCGCCGGACAGAAGCAGAGCAACCAGCAGCACCGGGCCGATCCAGCGCAGTACCTCCACAGCGGTCCAGAACAGCACCGGTCCGCCGGGACTGAAGTCATCTTCGGAAGCAGAGACCAGCAGCCCTCGATAGAACGTCGTCCACTGTCCGGCCATGTCCGTACATAGCGCCGAGATCGTGACCGCTGCACCGATGAGTGCCAGAACTCCTGCAAGCTCACGCGACCTGGTGATCTGGCCCTGTTCGCGCGCTTTTTTTCGCCTGTGTGGAGTTGGCTTCTGAGTCTTCGAATCGGCCATGGTCTATCGCGCCAGCT
>DASYBN010000434.1:0-2476 GCA_036500785.1 Acidobacteriaceae bacterium | reverse complement strand
GAGGAGTGGGTGGCGGGCGGCGGTTAGGGTGAGGCTGGTGTTGAGGTCGTCCTGAGCATCGCGAAATACGGGGGTCTCTCCGCTACGCGGCTGCGCCGCTTCGGTCGAGATGACAGGGTATGGGTGTGGTGTGGAGGGTTCAGTCGGCTCAGGGTTTGCGAGAGCGGCGTTGAGGAAGGTGGGGCGGATGCATTCGAGGGAGTTGGCGAAGAGGGCGATGGACTGGTGGGCGTCGAGCTCGGAGAGGATTTCGGCGCCGAGGGTGAGCGGTTCCGCGTGCTGCGCGACGGCGCGCGTCATGGCGACGAGGATGCGGTGGATCTCGGCCTGTTCGTCGTCGAGGAGACGCGCGAGTTCGTTGTTCTGCTCGACGGTCTCCATGGGTTCGAGGTAGACGGTCTGGCCGGTGGAGCTGGAGCCGTGGAGGATGCCGCGAAGTTTGCGCTTGAATTCGGCTTTGACGGGGATGACGAAGCGGTCGCCGCGCACGGTGATGAGGTCGCTTTGCGTGGAGCCGCCTTCGGAGAGTTGCGCGAGGGCTTTGCGGAGGCTCTCTTCGATGATGCGGTGCTGGCGGGCGAGCGCGCGGCGGATGCGGGCGAGCTCGGGCGAGGCGTCGTCGGCGGGCGAGCCGTCGGGCTCGATCTTGCCGCGTAGAGTGCGGAGGAGGTTGCCGAGATCGTGGGCGAGGAGTGGCGCGGAGAGGGATTCGACGGCGGGCCAGTGATTCTTGAGGTCGGCGGGCGGGTACTGGATGAGGTCGCGCCAGGCGGCGATGCGTTCGGCGTGGGCGAGGATGGAGAGGAGCTCGGTAGGCTCGAGGGCGGCGCCTTCGATGCGGGCCTGGTCGAGGAGGAGGCTGGGGTCGATGAGGCCGCGGAAGTCAAAGGGGCTGCCGAGGGAGACGAGGCGGCGGAGCTCGGCGGTGCGCTGTTGCTGCTGGTTGATCCAGGCGGCATCGGCGCGGGGCTCGAGGGCGAGGACGCGAGTGCGGCCGAGGTCGCTGCGGGCGGCGGCGGCGAGGTGGGTGCGGAGGCGCTCCCACTCGAGCGCGGGGCCGCCGCGTTCGGCGAGGGGTTGGGGAGTGGGCGACTCGGGCTGCACAGGGTTATTAGAGCCGATTATGGAGGTTTCGGGTTCTGGCAGCGGACCTCAGGGGCTAAAGCCCCTTTTCTTTGTGCGGGGCTTTACGGCACGGCTGAAGCCGTGCCCCTTCCGAAACACAGTCTGTTCGTGTTTGAGCTGGCTGGGGTCGTGCGCTTTGGCGGGCGCTTGGGCGATCCGAGCAAAATACGGGGGTCTCTCCGCTACGCGCTGCGCGCTCCGGTCGAGATGACAGTGTTTGTATGGGCGCGGTTCGGTCCAGGTGACAGTGTTTGTGTGGGCGCGTTGGGTGGTGATCCAACCCACGTCTCAGAGGCGAGACCCGCCGCTACGCGCTGCGCGCTCCGGTCGAGATGACAGCGCTGCCGGTGGGTGGGGAATCATGGGTGGGGAATCGTTGCGTGCTCTCGGCGGTGTGGGAGGCACGTCTGATTGATAGGATGTGTAGTGTGACGATTCCCTTCCGGCTCGTCCCGCTGGGTCGTGCGTTGGCGATCGCGGGACTCGGCCTTTTTCTTACACTGCCTGGCCGTCTGTTTGCGCAGACGACGCCTCCCGCGCTGCCGCCTGCATCGACCAACCAAACGCCGGAGAGCACGGCTGCTCCGAGTACACCTGCCGCTGCACAGCAGCCGGGTGTTGCGCCACAGTCAGGTGCGGGCCAGTCCGCGCCTGGGCTTACGCCGCGCGAGGAGCCGCCTACGGAGACGCTGCAACTGTTCTCGCGTGAGGTTGACCTTATTTTCACAGTGACCGACCACAGGGGACGGTTCGTGACGGGATTGCAGCAGCAGGATTTTGGTCTGCTCGACGATGGGCGGCCGCCGTCGCGCGTGGTGCACTTCAAGCAGCAGACGAATCTGCCGTTGCGTGTGGGGTTGATGCTGGACACGTCGACGTCGATCCGGCAGCGGTTTCAGTTCGAGCAGGAGGCGGCGACGGACTTCTTTCTGCAGGTGCTGCGGCCGGAAGACCGCGCGTTTGTCGAAGGGTTCGACGTGCAGACGGAGCTTTCGCAGGATTTCACGGGGCGCATCGACCTGCTGGACACGGGCATTCGCAAGCTGCGGCCGGGTGGCGGAACGGCGCTGTTTGATTCGCTGTACAAGACGTGCCGCGACCAGATGCTGACGCTGGAGCAGGATGGGCCGGTGCGGCGGGCGATTGTGCTGGTGTCGGATGGCGATGACAACTACAGCCGCGCGTATGAGTCGGACGCGATCAAGATGTGTCAGCGCGCGGAGACGACGGTGTACACGATCAGCACGAACTATGGGCCGAGCAAGGACAAGGGCGACGACGTGCTGAAGGCGATCGCCGAGGCGACGGGCGGGCAGGCGTTCTTCCCGGATTCGGTGGATCAACTGGCGAC
>DASYBN010000433.1:0-4206 GCA_036500785.1 Acidobacteriaceae bacterium | reverse complement strand
CGTGCGGACAACTTGTGGGATGCTCGGTTTTGGCGAGTTCGCGGAGCAACCAGTCGATTTTTGCTGGCTCGAGCGGCATGTTGACCTTGATCGCCGCGTGGCAGGCGATCGAGGCAGCGATGCGCGTCCGGCGAAGCTCCTCGTTCTCCACCTGCGCCGACTTTTCGGTAACCCCGAGCACCTCTTCGAGCATCCGCTCGAGTTCGTTCCCTTCCAGCCCGACCGGCGCAGCCTTGATCGCGAGCGTGCGTGGGCCGAACGGCTCCGCTTCGAAGCCGTTGCGCTCCAGCTCCTGCGCAATGTCAGCGAAGGTGACCATCTGCTCCGGAAGGAGGTCGATGAGCACGGGCATCAGGAGCCGCTGGCGCTGAACTTTTTCGACTTCGCGCTCGCGCAGAATCTTCTCGAAGAGCACACGCTCATGCGCGACGTGCTGGTCGATGATCCAGAGGCCTTCTTCATTCACAGCGAGGATGAACGAGTCGCGCAACTGGCCGAGTGGCTTGAGCGTCGCGAGCGAGTTAAGCGTCGGCTGCGCATCCGTGAGCTCGGCGACCGCCGCCTGCGTTGAGGCAGCCTGCTCTTCGTAGCCGACCGCCATGCCCGCACCTTCAAACCCCAGCCTTCCCGGCAAGGGTGGAACCATGGGCTCGCGGAGCTCGAACCTGGCAACGTCGGAGGGCTCGATAACACCCTCGCTCTGCGAGACGAGCGCCTCGTGCGGCGCATACACCGGCTGCTCAATTCCGGGCAGCGGGCTGACGTCGATCATCAGCGATTCGCCGGCCGTCGGGGCCGAATGCAGAGCCTGAAAGAAGCTGGCCGCCGGCCGCGCTTGCATCAGCGTGGTACGGACGGAATCGCGAACAAAGTCGTGCACGAACGCGCCTTGCCGGAAGCGAACCTCGGTCTTCGCCGGATGCACATTGACGTCGATCTCCTCCGGAGGCATCTCCAGAAAGAGCAACACGACGGGGAACGACGTAGGCGGGATGATGTTGCGGTACGACTCAGTGAGCGCGTGCAGGATAAGGCGGTCGCGAATGAGCCGGCCGTTCGCGAAGACATAGATCGAGTTACGGTTGAGCTTCTGAAGCTCGGGCTTGGAGACGAAGCCGGTCATGCGCAGAAAGCCAGGCGCCGGCCGCTCATAATCGTCATCGCGCTTCCACGGCGGCGGCTCAGGAAGCCCGGCCCGCGCGAAGTCGAGCTCCGCGGCGACGGGGATGAGATGAGCGAACGTCTCGCCGCCGAAGATCTGGAAGAGGCGCTCGCCTGCATTCGCCACCGCTGGCGCCATGACTAACGCTTGCGTTGATGTGTGCAGCTCGAAGTGCTTCGCCGGGTGCGCGAGCGCGTAATGCGTCACGAGCGCGGCGACATGCCCTAGCTCCGTCTGCTCGCTGCGCAGAAATTTGCGGCGCGCGGGCGTGTTGAAGAAGAGGTCCCGCACCGTGATTGTGGTGCCCGGCGGCGAGCCGGCATCTTCGACGCGCAGGAGATTGCCGCCGGCGATCTCGAGTGCGGTGCCGACCTCGTCTTCGCGCGCGCGAGTCTCCAGCGTCACGCGTGCAACGGACGCTATCGAGGGCAACGCCTCTCCACGGAAACCTAAGGTCGCAATGCTCAGCAGATCATCTGAAGATCGCAGCTTCGACGTCGCATGCCGTTCGAAAGCGAGCAGCGCGTCATCGCGCCCCATGCCATGCCCGTTGTCGACGATGCGGATCAGTCTGCGCCCGCCGCCCTCAACCTCAAGACGGATGCGCGTAGCGCCTGCGTCCAGCGAATTTTCGAGCAGCTCCTTGACGACCGACGCAGGGCGCTCGACAACTTCGCCGGCGGCGATCTGGTTCGCCACCTGGTCGGAAAGAACGTGAATTCGCCCCATGCTTTGATTGTAGTCAGCGCAGCAGCGGCGCTAACGATCGCCGATCAGATGCAGACGCATGAAATTGGTCGCTCCGGTGCGCGTCGCGGTGCCCGCCACGATCCCCACCACATCTTTCGCCCGCACCAGCCCCCCTTGCTCCAGCATGTCTTCCGCCATGCTAACCAGCTTGTCCGTGTCCTTGAACCGATCGCACTGAATCGGCCATGTCCCCCAGAGCAGCATGCAGCGATTGACGACCTCTTCAAACGGCGACATCGCATAGATGGGCGCATCAGGACGGTACTTCGAGAGTAGCCGCGCTGTATTGCCGGTCTCCGTGAAGATCGCAATCGCGGCGAGATCCAAGTCCTGCGCGGAGTGCGCCATGCACTCGCAGATCGTCTCCGGAATATTCAGCGACTTCCTATGCCCCAGGCCGCCCATTGCCACGGGCCTTGGTAGCAACTGCATCTGCGACTCGGTCTCCACCACGATCTTCGCCATCATCGCAACCGATTCGACAGGGTACTTGCCGGCTGCGCTTTCGGCCGAGAGCATCACAGCATCGGAGCCGTCATAGATCGCGTTGGCGACGTCAGAGGCTTCGGCACGCGTGGGACGCGGATTTTCAATCATCGACTCGAGCATCTGCGTGGCCGTGATCACCGGCTTACGATAGTCGGCTGCGCGGCGGATGATGTGCTTCTGGATTGCAGGGACCTTCTCCGGCGGAACCTCAACGCCGAGATCGCCGCGCGCCACCATGATGGCGTCGGTCGCTTCCAGAATCGTGTCGAGATGATCGACCGCCTGCGGCTTTTCGAGCTTCGCGATGACCCAGGCTTCCGAGCCGAGCGCCGCGACTCTGCGTTTCACATAGCGCACGTCTTCTGCCGTCTGCACAAACGAAACGGCAATCGTGTCGACGCCCTGCTTGATCGCGAACTCGAGGTCCTCTTCGTCCTTCTGGGTCAGCGACGGCACCTTCACCGGAATGCCGGGCAGATTGATCCCCTTCTTTTCGCCGAGCATCCCGCCGTTGATGATCTCGGTGACCACGTCCGCGCCCCGCAGCGCGACAACGCGCAGCTCGATCAGGCCGTCGGAGAGCAGAATGCGGTCACCGGGGCTTAGGTTTTCTGCGAGCGTCGTGAAGACGGTGCTCACGCGTTCGGCGGTGCCCTCGACCTGCTCCGGTGTGATGGTCAGCTGCTTGCCGGCCTCGAGCAGCACCGGCTTATGATCCACGAGCGTTCCGGTGCGAATCTTCGGCCCCTGCAGGTCGGCGAGGATGCAGATCGGCTTGTTCTCTTCGCGCGCCACCTTGCGGACCATCGCGATGAGCTCGGCCTTCTGCTCATGCGATCCGTGCGAGAAGTTCAGCCGCGCGACGTCCAGCCCAGCGCGTACCAGCTGACGAAAGAGCTCTTCGGTGCTCGATGCCGGTCCCAGTGTGGCGACAATCTTTGCTCGGCGGCCGTTCTCTGCACGCATCCCATTTTGTGTAACGTCCATTAAAGCTGCTTCTCCACCTCAGGCGTCAGAGCCCGCATAAATCGATCTACACCTGATCAGTCAGCCATTCTACCCGCCCGGCGCATGGCCGCGCGCGCGGTCTTCCACAAGGCTCCGGGCGTCGCCTCGCCGCGGCGCTGGGCAGCCCACTGCGC
Source organism: Acidobacteriaceae bacterium (assembly GCA_036500785.1). Lineage (GTDB taxonomy): Bacteria > Acidobacteriota > Terriglobia > Terriglobales > Acidobacteriaceae > Granulicella. The sequence continues at coordinate 663 of DASYBN010000433.1, read as the reverse complement.
ATTGAACTCCGCACCCACCAGAATCGTCAGCGCAATCATGTAGAGCCACACCATCAGCGCGATGGCTGCGCCCAGCGATCCGTACACGCGCCCATAGTTCGCAAATCGGGTGACATAAAAGCCAAACAACAACGTGGATGCAAACCACAGCACTGTGGCCAATCCGGCGCCGGGCAGGCTGGCGCGCCAGCTCCAGTCCGGTTGCAGCATCACCCACGGCTCACGCACCATCGGCTCAAATTGCTCGCGCACATGGCGGCTGACATCCGTACCCAGGTGATAGACCACCGCGATAATGCCCACACTGGTTCCGAGCGCCAGCGTCCATCGCACAACCACAGAGACGACGAAGAAACCAGGCTGCGCATAGCTGGGGAGTTCGGCCGCAAGCCAGTGCGTGAGCACGTGACCGAAGACCACCAGCGCGCTGGCGGCCGTCATGGGCAGAAGCGACAGCGGAACGAGCGCGAGCGCCCGTCCGCGCCTGCTCCAGAAGCTCCCACGCGTCAGCGGCAGCTCGTGCGCGCGGCGAAATCCTTCCATCAGCGTCGCCATCACGTTCGCCGCGCCCATCAGGCTCACGAAGCCGGAACTCAACAACGCGCCAGCGGTCTGCGAAGCATGATGCTGGGTCGCAAAATACCAGTCGAGCAGAGGGCTGAT
>DASYBN010000432.1:0-4661 GCA_036500785.1 Acidobacteriaceae bacterium | reverse complement strand
CCAGACGTTATCGGCCGCTGCGATCTCTGACGTCGTTGCATTCGACGAAATCTTCACCCGTTGCAAGCCGCCCTTCTTCTTTGGGAAAGCTTCAAATACCAGGAAGTACTGGTTGTTGAAGATTGTCTGCAGTCGATCGAGGTAAGGCTTGAAACTTACCGGGTTCTGAAAGCCCAGCGCGAAATACTCTCCGCCTGTCTCGTCGGCTATCTTGCCAATCCCGCCTTGCCCGATCTGCGCCTCCCAGGAGTTGCGTCCAACCCGCCCTACACCCGGCGAATACACTCCATTGACAATTACGTTAGTCCGTTGCGCCAGCACGCTCGCTTGCTCCGCGTCGACACTGATCGTGGCCATCGAGTCTGGCCCTGCCCCTGCCCCTGCCCCGAACGTACTCCGTCCTCTCATCATTGCGCCCCCCCGCGGGTTCGCCGACGTCGACGTATTGAACGGGTTGGTCGCCTGATTTGTGCCGCGCAGACGATCGATACCGTCGGTCACGATAATTATCTGGCGCCGCACCTTCTGCTGCGGCCAGCGCTTGATGATGCTGATCAGCGAAAGATACGGGCTATCCGACGCCGATAGATTCCCGCGAGGAAGACGGACCGCTTTCGCCGCAGCGGCATGGTCCATCGTGAAGTCCTGGACAACCTGAACGTTCGCGTTCGACATGTAGCCGATCGCCACCAGCGTCGTCGCCGGCAACGCACCCACAAAATCGCGAATGTCAGTCAGGTTATTCCCGATGCTCGGGTCACAGGTGTCGTCAATCAAAATGAACAACTGCAGCGCCGCGCTCTCGCCTTGCGCCGGGAGGACATGCGTCACCCTGAGATTCGTTTTTCCCTGCTTCACCTGAACATTGTCCGCGTTGAGGACAGGAACACTCTCTCCCTCACGCAGCGATTCGTTCGTAATAACCATGTGCACTTGCACTGTGTCGGAAGGCGCCTGGCAATACGAAACCTGCGCACTAAGTCCTGAAAGTGCAACCGCGGCAAGTAGCGGGAGCGTTCTTACGGCCCTGGTCATCTTTCCTCCTCGGTTGAATCCGAGCCCCGGTCTATCTAACAGTTTGCGAAGCCATGCCGAAACTGTGAAAACTGCTAGAAGAGGAGGAATCGCCTGGTCTGCAAGCGCTTTGCTGAATCGCCTTCCCAAACACGCCCTAGCTTTCACCTCCGAGCCGCGCAATCAGCTCAACTCGAACGCCCTCCGCAGCGAACCTTCCTCAACGAAACCCGTCCGCGGGCAAGCACGGCGCCGCCACATTCATGCGGCAACAGAACTGGCAGAACTGCTAGCGTCACAAAGCGCCGAATCCCTGTAGCATCCAACCAAAATTCGAATTGCTCGGCTCGAGTTGAAGCTCTCTCGGCCTGCAAGATAATTCAACGGCGGTCTATGGACTACAAATCCGCACACCATTACTCAACGCTGGACTCTGAAGTCACCCTCGGTCCTACCGCGGAGCAGCGCGCCGCGCTAACTCGCCTCATGTGGACCGGTGTTCTGCTGCTCGCGCTGTCTCTTATCGCCGTGCTCTAGCGAACGAACCACACGAGCGAACGTCTCGGCAACTGTAGAAAGCAACGCCTTTCTGACAAGCGCAATGACCTGTAACCGGCAAATCCGGCTGGTAGCCTTGCTCGTCTGTCTCGCGGCGATCTCCGCCCTTGGGCAAGAGCCTCCGCGCGTGCCCGACAAACCGAAGCTCGGTCTCGTGCTCGAAGGCGGTGGTGCTCTAGGACTCGCTCACATCGGTGTCATTCAGTGGCTTGAAGAGCACCACATTCCCATCAGCTATGTCGCCGGCACCAGCATGGGTGGATTGGTCGGCGGCGTCTACGCTACCGGCCGTTCCGCGCCCGAGGTGCGTGAGTTAGTCGAGTCAATCGACTGGAACGGTGTTCTCAATGGCCAGGTCCCCTTCGAGAACCTGACGTTCCGCCGCAAGCAGGACTCCGTCGCCTACCCCGGCGGCATCGAGTTCGGAATAAAGAAAGGAATCCAGTTTCCCGAAGGCTTCAACTCAGGCCAGGAGGTGCAGTTCATTCTCGACCGCGTCGCTCTCCCCTATGCGACCGTCGAAAACTTCAACCAGCTGCCCATCCCCTTCGCCTGCGTCGCTACCGATCTCGTCTCGAGTAAGAAGTACGTCTTTCACAATGGCAACCTGGCCACCGCGCTGCGCTCGACAATGTCGCTGCCCGGCTTCTTCTCTCCCGTGCGCGTGGACGGTCATATCTTTGCCGATGGCGGTCTGCTCGACAATCTTCCCGTCGACGTGGCCAAAGACATGGGCGCGGATGTCACGATTGCTGTTTACCTTGAAACTCAGTCCATGGCGCCCACCGAGAGCCTCTCGTCGGTCAGCGTTCTCGGCAAATCCATCGCCGTGACCATCGCTGCCAATGAGGTTCACAGCATGGAGATGGCGGACGTGCTGATCACCGTTCCGCTCAACAAATTCACCACCATGGACTACAACAAAGCGGACGCCTTGATTGCAGCCGGCTATCAGGCCGCCGAAGCGAAATCCGCCGTTCTCTCGAAGTTCTCCGTCGACGAAGCTTCGTGGAACCAGTACCTGGCCGAGCGAAATGCTCGTCGCCGCAAAGCCCCTGAGCCGCAGTTCGTCGAGGTCACAGGAACTGACCCGCACAGCGCGAAGGCCATCCAGAAGGAATTTGCACCGGCTATCGACAAGCCCATCGACACGCCCGCGTTGCAAAAGACAATTCGCGATATTCAGGGCGACGGCCGTTACGCCAGCCTGAACTACACAATGGTCGAGAAGAACGGCACGCCCGGCCTGGCGATCGATGCGCAGGAAAAACCATACGCTCCGCCTATCGTCCGGCCCCAGATCACCCTCGACGGTTCCCAATACAACAACGTCTTCTTCAGCATTGGTGCGCGCATCACCTTCTTCAACTTCGGCGAGTATCGCTCCGAGCTTCGCAACGATGTGATCGTTGGTTCCGAATACGGGCTGCGGTCCGAGTACTATCACCCGCTTCGCGTCAACAGCAATTTCTTTGTCGCACCGCAGCTTCTTCTCGACAGCAATGCCTTCAACGCCTACGACAACACCGGCGACATCGTTTCCATCTATCGAGTAAGACAACTCGGCGGCGGCGCGGATATCGGATACCAGCTCGGCCGCAGCCAGGAGTTCCGCGTCGGTTACGCGTCCCAACATCTCAGTTACTCAGTGCAGGTCGGTCAAAGCACCGAGCCCACGGTATCCGGCCGCGAAGGCTTCGCGAGATTTCAGTACACCGTCTTTCACACCAACGATCCCGTCATCCCCACCACCGGACAGCTCGCATCCTTCCGAACTCAGTGGTTTGAAGCCTATCCAGCTCCGGCCGGCTCATCCTCCGTTGCCGGCTTTCCCTTGACCGAAGGCAGCTTCTCCCAGTTCGTTCCTGTAGGCAAACGCAACGCCGTCTACTTCACCGGCGGTGGAGGCACCGTCTACAACACCGACGTTGCATCCATCGGCCTCCCTGTCTTCTCCCTCGGCGGTCAGAGAGTCTTTGCCGCCTACGGCACCAATGAGATCCTCACCAACAATTACGGATACGGCCAACTGGGTTATCTGCGCGATCTCGTTCAGCTTCCGCCGTTCCTCGGAGGCAAGCTCTACTTCCTCGCCCGCATCGAAGCCGGCGCCTATCAGCAATTCAATGTGCCGGCCTACCCGTACCGCCATCCCGTCGATGGAGCCGGCGGACTCATCGTCAACACCATCTTTGGTCCGGTGTTGATCGGAGGAGCTATCGGCGACGCCGGTCATCAACGCTTCTTCTTCAGCCTCGGCCGCGTGTTTTAGAGTTGCCCGCAACACAGATCTCTCAACACCTGCTTACCTGTTCCCAAAGCTATAGCTAAGTCCCGAAGTAGTTCCGTAGTTGCTTCCGGATAAATGCGTTGGAGGCTTGTTATCCCAGTTGCCGTAGAACGAAATATTCCAGTCGATCTTGCTGAAAATCTTCACGTAGTAAGTCGCCGTTGTATTGAAGTAGATCCGCCCCGGTTGCGTCAGTCCCGGAAAGGCGAACGCATCGATCGTCAGATCCGTCTTGTCGAACCGGAAGAACTTCATCTCCGTGAGCGCCATTCCGCCAAGAACATTTTGCGCCGGCTGCGATTGGATCGTCTGCGAATAGGTCGTGTTTTGCCACCCCAGCCCGCCGGCAACCAGGATCGTCGAACGGTTGGTGTTCTTCAGATAGCGTCCAATTCCTCCTGCGAAGTTCGACTGCAGTTGGATCTCCTGTTCCGAGCTTTGCAGGAAGCTTCCCAACCCTGTATAGAACCACTGGTTCCATGGCAATAAATGAAGCCCGGTCAGGTCGAGCGCATTCCGCGTCGAAGCCTTGGTGCCGGTGCTTGAGGTCAACGTTGAGTTGATGTTGCCCTTTAAGACCCAGCGTTCCCGAAGATAGGCAAGCCCGGAGCCCAGGTTGTATTGCGTGGACTGATTGCCTTTCGAATAGGTGATCCCGGTGCTGATGTTTCCATTGAAGCGCTCCCAGAAGTTCTCGGATGTCTGGGTCGCATTGATCACCTCGGGGTACTTGTTGACGGCCGTCTCCTCTAGCGTATCCGCCGGCACAATCCGCATCGGTCGCGCCGCTGCACTGTCT
>DASYBN010000431.1:0-7973 GCA_036500785.1 Acidobacteriaceae bacterium | reverse complement strand
TCGAAGGCGCAGTAACGACCAGCAAAGAGGCAATGCAGCTGGTGCGCGAGCGCTTCGGCGAGCCGGAAGCAGCCGCGCAGGGGAGATCGTGAAGGAGATGGTGGAACAGCGTTCATCGGTGGAGACGGATGTGCTCGTGCTGGGCGCGGGCATTGCAGGGCTGGCAGCGGCTCGGATGCTTGCCCAGCTGGGGCTCCGATGCGTTGTGCTCGAGGCACGCGATCGCGTTGGCGGGCGCATGCACTCGTTGCAGACGGAGCGCGGCGTCGTGGAGCTTGGGGCAGAGTTTGTGCATGGGCGCGATCCAGTGCTGTGGAAGCTGATCGACGAGGCTGGAGCGAAGACTGTCGAACGCGGTGGCGTGATGCTGCGCGAGGAGGAGGGTGAGCTTTGCGAAGAGGACGAGGGCAGCGACGGCGGCACGGACATTGATTCGCTGGACAAGCTCGCGGACCTGCCCGAGGACGTGAGCTTCGCCGACTGGCTTGCGACGAGCGATGTGCCGGAAGAGCAGCGCGGCGCGTTGCGCGGTTATGTTGAGGGCTTCAACGCAGCGGATGCGAAACGCATCAGTGCGCGGGCGCTTGGCGTGCAGCAGCGCGCTGAAGACGCGATGGAGGGCGGCCGTGTGTGGCATCTGCCGGGCGGCTACTCGCAGCTCGCGGTGTATGTGGCGAACCAGGCGAAGAACGTCGGCGCTGAGATCCGGCTCAACTGCGTTGTGCAGTCTGTCGCGTGGGGCGCGGGTGCAGTAACGGTTCAGACGAGCAGCGGAACGTTTCGGGCGAAGCGCTGCATCGTTACGCTGCCGCTTGGTGTGTTGCAGCGAGTGAATCTCGAGGGCGGAATTCGATTCGAGCCGGAACCTGCCGCGATTGTTCCCGCGCGGCGGATGGCGATGGGATCGGCGGAGCGCTTCACGCTGATCTTCAGCGAGCGGTGGTGGGAGAGGTCAAAGCGCGTCAGTGAAAAGGCGCTGCGGAGGGTGAGCTTTCTATTTACGTATCGGCGCATGCCGCCGGTGTGGTGGACGCCGCATCCGGAGGCGGAGGCGCTGGCACCTCTGACAGGATGGGCGGGCGGACCGCGCGCGGCGGAGCTGGTGGGACGCGACGCGGATGAGCTTGGGGACACGGCATGCGCGGAGCTGGCCGAGGTGTTCGCCGTGCCGGCGCAACAGGTGCGCGATGCGCTCGTCGCGACGCACAAGCATGACTGGCAGCTTGATCCATTCTCGCTGGGCGCCTACAGCTACGTTCCGGTGGGCGCGCTGGATGCGCCGGAGGCAATGGCTCAGCCGGAGAGCGGCACGCTGTTCTTCGCTGGCGAGCACACGGACACAACCGGCAACTGGGGAACGGTGCATGCCGCGCTGCATACCGGCCTTCGCGCGGCGCAGCAGGTTTTCAGCGCATTTACATCTGCGCGGTAAGACAGCGCTAGACTCGAATTCTGCGTCGTGCTGCATCGTTTTCTGGGCCCACGAATCAAAGGCGCAGAGGAGAGCATCGCAATGGCGTTTCTTACGGTTGGAAAAGAGAACAGCGCGGACATTCAGATCTACTACGAGGACCGCGGCCAGGGCCGGCCGGTGGTCCTGATTCATGGCTGGCCGTTGAACGGCGGATCGTGGGAGCGGCAGGCCGCGGCGCTGCTGGCCGCAGGCTATCGCGTCATCACGTATGACCGGCGCGGCTTCGGCAGGAGCTCGCAGCCGGCGGAAGGGTACGACTACAACACGCTCGCAAAGGACACGTATCAGCTCATCGAGGCGCTCGACCTGAAGGACGCGACGATCGTGGGCTTCTCGATGGGCGGCGGCGAGGTCGCGCGGTACATGGGCAAGTACAACGACGGCCGCGTGACGAAGGCAGTGTTTGCGTCCTCGATTGCGCCGGCGCTCCGCAAGAGCGCGAGCAATCCGGAGGGCGTTGACCCGGCGATCTTCGAGGGTATCAAGCAGGGCATCGAGAAGGATCGCTACAGCTTCCTCGAGGAGTTCCTGAAGAACTTCTTCAACACCGACAAGCTCGGCGATCGCATCTCGCCGGCGGCGGTGCATGCCAATTTCAACGTGGGAGCGGCCTCGTCTTACCAGGCGTTCCTGAACTGCGTGGACGCGTGGCTGGAGGACTTCCGCGACGACATCAAGCAGATTAAGGTGCCGACGCTGGTGATTCACGGCGACGCGGACCGCATCCTGCCGATCGAAGCGACGGGCGCGCGCACGGCGAAGCTGATTCCGGGAGCGGCGCTGCACGTGATCAAGGATGGACCGCACGGCTGCAACTGGACGCACGCGGCGGAGTTCAACGAGGCGCTGCTGAAGTTCCTCGAAGGCAAGTAAATCAGGCTGCAGAAGCGAAAGAGCCCGGCGATTGCCGGGCTCTTTCCATGCGCGAATGCGGTTATGCGGTGAAGGCGGCGCCGGCGGTGGCCAGCATGAGGCCGACGAGCCACCAGCCGACGACGACGATCGCCGTCTGCGAGGGTTTCTTGCGCGTGACGATGGCGGTGCCGATGACCGCGAGCGCCAAGGCCCAGAGACCGAAGATATCGATGAAGCTGCCGGCGGCGCGCAGCGCGGGGCTGGTTGTTGGCAGATAGTAGCCGAGATTGGTGCCGACGGGATTCTGCATGTCGAAGTTGTCAAGACCCACGCCGGCGTAGAGAAGGATCGCGGCGAGGATGTAGATCAGCATCTTGGGCAGCGCGGCGTACATGTAAACGGCGAAGATCTGGGAGAACTTGGCCTCCGCGCCGAGGCCGAATTTGAGCGATGCCCACCAAAGCAGCGAGACGATGGCGGCGAAGAGCAGGATCAGGAGCGGGAAGCCGTAACTTACGATTTCGGTTTGTTTCGCGGCGCCCTGATAGGCGATCGCCTGCTGGTCTTTGGGCAGCGAGTTGATGCGATCGGCGGCGAAGTGGTTCTTGTCGATGTTCTGGTGAGCCATCGTCTCCCAGCCGATCTGCTTGCCGGCTGCGCTGACGAAGAGGATGCTGACGAGGATCGAGAGGAGAAACGGGAGCCACCAGCTGGCGTTGCGGCGAATGTCGGCGAAGGTCTTCGAGGGTGCGACGAAGGTGTCGACGACGCGTGCGACCTGGGACAGCGGACGTTCTTCAGAGGCGGCTACAACCTGCGTCATACGGATCTCCTGATGTAGCTGGAAGCTTGACGGCAGTGTAGCTCGGCGCAGGAGAGAGCGGCTGCGAAATTTTCGGAAGCGGCGTCAGGGTTCGCGAGTGGCGGCGCCGACGGCGGCGAGCAGGTCGAGACCATAGGCGAGGCCGCGGCGGGTGTCCTCGGCGCGGAACTGGCGGAAGAGCGAGAGCAGGCTCGGCGGCTTTTCCTGCACGCGCGGAGGTTTGCGGTCGAGCGCGCGGGAGACCTTGTAAAGCAGCTCGGGATCGATGGAGGCGGCGATGCGGCCAAGCGCGATGAGGTTGCGGATGGCGTTGATGCCGTCGGGCGTGTTGGCGGCCTCGGCGAGCTTGCCGGCGATAATGTCGCGGCCGCCGATGAGGCCCTGCGCGAGATCGAGGATGCCCTTCTGGTGCGAGGCTTCGAGAAGGTCCCAGGCGGCGAGCAGGGCTTCGGCATGGTCCTGCGGCGCGCTGTCGACACGCTGCATGAGCTCTTTCTTGGGATCGACGGCGTCGGGTTTGAAGGTGAGCGGGGCGGCCATGGGGAGTCCCTTCGGTAATGAATAGTGAGTAGTGAATAGTGAATAAGGCGAAGACGAAAAGCAGATCCCCTTCCGGGATAACGGCAAGAGAAACAAATGCAAAATACAAAAGGGGGTTAGTACGTTCAGTTTTGAGTTGCCAGTTTGCAGTTGCGAGGTAAGGAATGAGGTCGGGAGTAGTGTCTTGGCTTTATTCACTATTCACTACTCACTATTCACTCCTAGGTTGGTCTGATAGTTTCGATCTGCACCAGCTTGTCCTGCCTGCGTGTGCCGGGAACGTGATAGTCGGCGCGGGCGCGGCGGGCGGCGACGTCGACGCCCTCGGTTGGCGTGCGGCTGCCGAAGCGGAAGTTTTCGCGCGGAAGAGGTGAGCTGCCCTTTTCCGGCAGCACCGTCATCCTCACGGAAACTTCTTTGTAAGCCGGTGTGTGCGTCGCGCGGTCGAGGTGCGAGCTGGTCATCTTGTTGACCGGCTCCTGGATGGAGTTCATGGGCATGTACATCTGCTTGCCCACAACGCGGTGTGTGACCAGAACTTTGACGCGAACGAAGCCGTAGGGGCTTTCGAGCTGAACCCACTGCCCGTTATCGAGGCCACGCTCTTTGGCGAGCTCGGGGCTGACTTCGACGAAGACCTCGGGCGTGATCTCTTTTACGCCGGGAATGCGATAGCTGAGGTTGCCCTGCTCGAAGTGCTCGAGGAGGCGGCCGTTGTTGAGGTGCAGGTCGTAGGTTTCGTTTTGCTCTTCGCTGGGCGGGACGTACTCAAGCGGATGAAAGCTGGCCTTGCCGTCGGGGAACGGGAAGGTGGTTTCGCCGGCGTAGAGCAGCGGCTCGTCGGTGCCGTCTTTGGCGACGGGCCACTGCAGCGAGTTGTAGCCTTCGAGGCGCTCGTAGGTGACGCCGGCGAAGGTCGGCGTGAGCGAGGCGACCTCCTTCATGACGTCAGAGGGATGCTCGTAGTCCCACTTGCCTGCACCGCCGAGTTTCTTCGCGATCAGCTGATAGATCTGCCAATCGGGCTTGGAGTGGCCGAGCGGCTCGAAGGCCTGGTAGAAGCGCTGGATGCGGCGCTCGGTGTTGACGAATGTGCCTTCCTTTTCGAGCGAGGGAGCGCCGGGCAGGATGAGGTCGGCGTAGCGGCAGGTTTCGGTGAAGAAGATGTCCTGCACGACCATGAAGTCGAGTTTGGCAAAGGCTTCCGACACATCGTTGGCGTTGGCGTCGGAGGTGATGGTGTCTTCGCCGGTGATGTAGAGGCTCTTGAGTTTGCCTTCGTGGATGGCCTCGATCATCTGGCGATTGTCTTTGCCGGTGGTGGTGGGCAGCGAGACGCCCCAGACGGCTTCGAACTTGCTGCGGATGTCGGCGTTGTCGATCTTCTGATAGCCCGAGAAGACGTCAGGCATGGAGCCGAAGTCGCTGCAGCCCTGCACGTTGTTGTGGCCGCGCAGAGGATACGCTCCGGTGCCGGGCCGCTTGAAGTTGCCGGTAGCGAGCAGCATATTGCAGATAGAGGTGGACGTGTCCGAGCCGCCGCAGTGCTGCGTGACGCCCATGGCCCAGAGAACGCAGACGCGCTCCGCCTTCGCGATCTCGTCCGCGATCTGCTGCAGCGTGGCGACCGGGATGCCGGTGACCTGCTCGGCGTACTCGAGCGTGTAGGGCTCGAGTGAGGCGCGGTACTCGTCCCACTTGTTGACCCACTTATCGATGAACGCCTGGTTGTGGCGGCCCGTGTCGATGAGGTGTTTGGTGACGGCGGAGATCCAGACCTCGTCGGTGGAGGGGTTGGGGCGGATGTGGAGATCGGCGCGCTCGGCCATCTCGTTCTTGCGGAGGTCGGAGACGATGAGGCGCTGGCCGCGGTGCTTATGCGAGCGCTTGACGCGCGTGGCCAGCACGGGATGGCTTTCGGCGGTGTTGGAGCCGACGATGATGACCAGGTCGGCGATCTCGATGTCGGAGATGGAGCCGGAGTCGCCGCCGTAGCCGACCGTGCGCGAGAGGCCTTTGCTCGCCGGCGTCTGGCAGTAGCGCGAGCAGTTGTCGACGTTGTTGGTGCCGATGACGGCGCGCGCGAGCTTCTGCATGAGATAGCTCTCTTCGTTGGAGCACTTGGAAGAGGCGACAAAGGCGAGCGCGTCAGGGCCGTGCTGCTTTTTGATCTTTGTGAAGTTGTCGGCGACGATCTGAATCGCTTCGTCCCACTCGATCTCGACGAAGGTATTGCCCTCGCGTTTCAGCGGCTTGCGGAGACGGTCCTCCGCGTTGACGAAGTCCCAGGCAAACTTGCCTTTGATGCAGGTAGAGATGCCGTTGACGGGGCCGTGCGTGGGCTCGACCTTGAGGATGTGGCGATCGCGCGTCCAGATGTCGAAGGAGCAGCCGACGCCGCAGTAGGTGCAAACCGTCTTCGTCACTTTGACGCGTTGCTTCCGCATCTCGGCTTCGACCTCAGAGAGCGCAAGAATGGGCGGATAGCCGGTAGACGGCTCGACGCCTTTGACCATCTCGATCATGTTGTTGAGCGCTTCTGTAGGAAGCGAGGTGAGATAGCCGGCGTGGCCGATCATGCCTTTTTCCATCAGCGCATTGCACGGGCACACGGAGATGCAGTGACCGCAGGAGACGCAGGAGGAGCCGGCGATCTGCTCGCCGCCGTCCCACATCACACGCGGCACTTCGCGTTCCCAGTCGATCGTGAGCGTCTCATTGACCTGCACGTTCTGGCAGGCTTCCACGCACCGGCCGCAGAGGATGCACTGGTCGGGGTCGTAGCGGTAGAACGGATTGGAGTGGTCCTGCGGGTACGGCTTGTGCTCGAACTTGCGGACCTGATGTTTTACGGCAAGCTCTTTTGTGGTGTTGTGGACGGTGCAGTTCTGGTTGTTGTTGTCGCAGACCGTGCAGTAGAGATCGTGATTGTGGAGGATGCGATCGAAGGCGTCGCGCTGCCCGACATCGGCGCGGTCCGAGCGCGTGAGGACAGTCTGACCTGCGGCCACGTGGGATTCGCAGGCGCGCACGAGCTCGCCGTTGAGCTCGACCATGCAGGTGTCACAGGAGCCGATGGCGCCCATGGGCTTCAGGTAGCAGACCTGCGGAAAGGTCTGCTCGCGGATGGCCATGGCGCGATTGACGGCTTCAATAAGCGGCTCGCCGACTTCGGCGGGGATGGACTCGCCATCTATCTCGATGGTGGTGTCCGGCGCGAGGACGACCGGCGTGTTCATCAGCGGCTTCGCGTGATACTTTGCGTGGTCCATAGTTGGCTAGGATGCTCGGGTGTTTGAGGCGGTTGCGATGGATGGAAAGGCGAGATTGATGAAGACCGGCGCGGTGAGGATCGGGATTTCGGGCTGGCGATACAAAGGCTGGCGCGGTGTTTTTTATCCTCCGAAGCTGGCGCAGCGCAAGGAGCTGGAATTTGCGGCGAGCAAATTTCCGACCGTCGAGATCAATGGCACATTCTACTCGCTGCAGAAGCCGCAGTTCTTTCGCGAGTGGAGCCGGCAGACGCCGGATGATTTCGTGTTTGCCGTGAAGGGCTCGCGCTACCTGACGCATATGCTGAAGCTGCGCAACGCAGAGCGGCCGCTGGCAAACTTCTTTGCGAGCGGGCTGCTGGAGCTGGGAAAGAAACTCGGGCCGATACTGTGGCAGTTTCCGCCGCAGCTCAAGTTTGAGACATCACGGTTCAGTGAATTTTTTGCGCAGCTTCCCCGCACCCATGCAGAGGCCGCGGCGCTGGCTCGCGGGCATGATGAGCGGCTGCACGGCCGCGCCGCAACGGAGGTCGCCTCCGGCGTGGCGGATAAGACGCCGATCCGGCATGCGATTGAGATTCGCGATGAGAGCTTTGCGTGCGATGCGTTCGTGGAGTTGCTGCGCAAGCACGATGTGGCGCTGGTGGTCGCGGATACGGTGGACTGGCCGCTGCTCTTCGACGTGACAGCGGATTTTGTGTACGCCAGGCTGCACGGGTCCGAGCAGCTGTACGCGAGCGGCTACGAGGACGACGCGCTGGAGACCTGGGCGGAGCGCGTGGTGGCGTGGGCGACGGGCGGCGTGGCGCAGGGAAGGAGGGCCTGCGCGAACGAGGCGCGGGCGTGTCCGCGGGACGTGTATGTGTACTTCGACAATGACGCGAAGGTGCGGGCGCCGTTCGATGCGATGGGCCTGGAGCGGAAGGTGCGGGAAGCATTGCATGCAGCGGAGACGCGCTCACGCGCGTGAACGTCCGAAAACCTGCTTTTGCTTTTCGGCCTAGGCCAT
>DASYBN010000430.1:0-8815 GCA_036500785.1 Acidobacteriaceae bacterium | reverse complement strand
GTGGCGAAGTTGTATGGCTACTGGATGGTGGTGAACTATCGCGAGGCGTACGGTATGTACGCGTGCAACGGGATTCTGTTCAATCATGAGTCGCCGGTGCGCGGAGAGACGTTCGTGACGCGGAAGATTACGCGCGGGCTGACACGGATCAAGGTGGGGCTGCAGGACAAGTTATACATTGGCAACCTGCACGCGAAGCGCGATTGGGGACATGCGCGCGACTACGTCGAGATGCAATGGCTGATGCTGCAGCAGGACACGCCGCAGGATTACGTGATTGCGACCGGAAAGCAGTATTCGGTGAAGGACTTTATTGACCACTGCGCAGTGCGGCTGGGAATGAAGCTGAGCTGGAAGGGAAGCGGCCCGGACGAGCAGGCAGTCGATGAGTTTGGGCGCGTGATCGTCGGAGTGGATCCAAGATACTTTCGGCCGACGGAAGTGGAGTCTCTGCTGGGCGACGCGAGCAAGGCCAAGAGAGATCTGGGGTGGGAGCCGAAGACGAGCTTCGAGGAGTTGGTCGCGGAGATGGTGGACGCGGACCTGAAGGCTGCCGAGCGCGATGCGCTGGTCACGCGGCACGGCTTCGACGCCTACAACGTGCGGGAGAGCTGAGCATGGACGTTCAGGGACGGCCGCTCGCCGACAAAAGTGCGCGCATCTACGTTGCGGGGCATCGCGGCCTCGTCGGGTCTGCGGTAGTGCGCGAGCTGAAGCGGCGTGGCTATACGAACCTGCTGCTGCGCACGCATGCGGAGCTGGACCTGACGGACAAGGCTGCGGTCGAGAGATTCTTTGAGGCCGAGAAGCCGGAGTATGTGGTGCTCGCTGCCGCGAGAGTGGGTGGGATTCTCGCGAACAACAGCTATCCGGCGGACTTTATCCGCGACAACCTGGACATTCAGAACAGCGTGATTGAGGCGAGCTACCGGAACGGCGTGGAGCGGCTGCTGTTTCTGGGCTCGTCGTGCATCTATCCGAAGCTTTGCCCGCAGCCCATCCGTGAGGAGGATCTGCTGACCGGAGCGCTGGAGCCGACGAATCGGCCGTATGCGCTGGCGAAGATTGCCGGCATCGAGATGTGCTGGAGCTACAACCGGCAGTATGGCACGCGATATCTGGCCGCGATGCCGACGAACCTGTATGGGCCCGACGACAATTTCGATCTGAATACGTCGCATGTGCTTCCCGCGCTGCTGCGCAAGGCGCATCGGGCGAAGGCGACTGGTGAGCCGACCTTGACGGTGTGGGGCACGGGCACGCCGCGGCGCGAGTTTCTGCACTCGGACGACGCGGCGCGGGCTTGCGTGTTTCTGCTGGAGCTGGAGGCGGCGCGCTTCGACGGATTGCTGCGAGAGGATCGCGCGCCGCTGGTGAATATCGGCACGGGCGAAGACCTGACGATCCGCGAGCTGGCGGAGATGGTGGCGAAGGTGGTGGGGTTCGAGGGCGAGCTGTCGTTTGACGAGTCGAAGCCCGATGGGACTCCTCGGAAGCTGCTGGATGTCGGCTTGATGCACAGCCTGGGGTGGCGGCACTCGATCGAGCTCGAGGATGGGCTGCGGCGCACGTACGACGCTGTGCGAGGTAAGTTGTAGAAGCTACAGAGCTAGACCGCTCACCCATTTTGGGAGTTGATGAACAGTTGTCCTGCTGGTGGGATGGGTGTAGATTTTTGCGCATCTTCCGGCGGAAGGACGGGTTCACGTTTGTTATGGGCTGCAGGCGAATCATTCTGGGAGTGCTGATCGGGGTAGTGTCCTGCGTCAGCGCGGTCGCGGAGTCGCCCAGGACGGGGACGGTGGCGGAGCAGTATCTGTTCAACGCCGCCAACCAGGAGCGGATGCGGCGCGGGATTCCGCCGCTGACGTGGGATGAGACGCTGCATCGTGCGGCCCAGCGGCATGCGGGTGAGATGGCGGCGCGGGAATCGATCTCGCATCAGTATCCGGGCGAGCCGGCGTTGGAGGAACGCGGACGCGCGGCGGGCGCACGGTTCACGGTGATCGCGGAAAATGTGGCGGAGGCCTGGAGCGCTCCGGTGATTCATGATGCGTGGATGGAGTCGCCGGATCACCGCGCGAACCTGCTGGACCGGCGGGTGACCTCGGTGGGAATCAGCGTTCAGCAGCGGCACGGGCAGCTGTATGCGGTGGAGGACTTCGACCGCTCTGTCGAGAATCTGACCTATGAGGCGCAGGAGAACGCGGTGATGCGGCTGCTCGCAGCCGAGGCGCGGGTGTTAATGCTGCCGACGGTGGAAGATGCGCGCCGTACCTGCGAGATGGGTACCGGATATTCCGGCGCGCGGAAGCCGTGGTTCGTGATGCGGTTCACGACAGGCACGCTGGACCACTTGCCGGAGACGCTCCGACAGAGATTGGCTTCGGGCAAGTATCACTCGGCGGCTGTGGGCGCGTGCGAGGCCAGGGATCAGGGTGCATTCGCGCCGTACGCCATCGCGGTGATGCTGTTTCCGTAGTGTCGACGGGGTGGCGGACGGGCCGGCGCAGCTGGCTGAATCTTTGACCATCGCTGGTCCATTTGCTATAACAAAGAAGGAGCAGCCGGCGTCTTCGTCGCAAGGCGATTCGGTCTAGGCTGCTCGTGCCACGCGATCCTGAGTAGCTCAATGGCAGAGCATTCGGCTGTTAACCGAAGGGTTGTAGGTTCGAGTCCTACCTCAGGAGCCATTCTTCCTCACAAGTTAGCTTAGGTGCGCTCCCATATCCGGCTGCAGCGCTCTTCGATTGCGTGTGTCTTGAAGACTGCCATGCCAATCGCCGATGCTTTAGGCTATTCGCAGTTTGTCGCTGCACCGGAGGCGGTTATGAAACGATCCCTTCACCGTATGTTGATTCGGCTCACACTGCCGTTGGCCTTTGCCGTTGGCCTGGTGGCACAGACTACGGTGCAGACTGCGCCCATCGCGAAGACCCATTGGAAGCTGATATCCGTTGGTGACACGAAGATCCCGGCGACTACAGTGCGGGAGCCGTTCCTCGAGCTCGATCCGGCGACACACCGGATGAGTGGCACCGGCGGATGCAACCAGTTCACGGGCAGCTACGAGCTTGAGGGAGATCACCTGCGTTTTAGCCAGACGGCTGCGACGAGAATGGCCTGCGCGGGCGGCATGGATACGGACGATGCGCTTCTGAAGGCGCTCGACAACACGCGGGAGTGGAAGGTCTCCGGGCATCGACTGAGTCTGCTGGACGCCGACGGTCGTGTGGTCGCGCGATTTACGGCTGCGCCGCCGCAGTGATTGAGTTGATCAGGGCGGCAAGCGTGCGGTGAAGCGTCTCCGTCATCGATGAAAGAGGAGTGGGACAGACGCAGATGGGACGCGAACACCTGGCGAGCCTGCTCGATGAGATGCAACGGCGTGGACGCGAGACCGCGGTTGTCGAATTGCGCGGCGTGCGGCACCGCAGCACGAGCTACGGCGCGGTTCGAGAGCTCGCGGGACGATTTGCGGCAGAGCTGCGCCGGCGAGAGATTCATGCGGGCGACCGGGTGGTGCTGTGGGGCGAGAGCTCGGCAGAGTGGATCGCGGCGTTCTTCGGCTGCGTGCTGCGCGGCGTGATCGTCGTGCCGATGGATGCCGCGGGAGCGCGTGAGTTTGTAGAGCGAATCATCGGAGACACGCAGGCGAGGCTGGCGGTGGGTGATGCCGAGCTGCTGCGCGGTTTGCGTTTCGACGGGACACAGCTTGCACTGGAGCAATTACAAGCTGTGCTGCCGCGCGTGGCAGAGTTTGCGGTCGATCCGTCGGTCACGCTCGATGCGCCCTTTCAGATTGTGTTCACGTCAGGCACGACGTCGGAGCCGAAGGGCATCGTTCACACGCATCGCAATGTGCTCGCGAGTCTCGAACCGATCGAGAGTGAAATTGAAAAGTACAGTCGGTATGAGCGAATCGTGCATCCGCTGCGTTTCATGCACACTCTTCCGCTCAGCCATGTGTTCGGGCAGTTCATGGGCTTGTGGATTCCGCCGGTGCTCGGGGCGGAGCTGCACGTTGCGTCGAAGCTCGAACCGTCGCGGATGGTCGAGTCGTTGCGCCGCGAACGCATCAATGTGCTGATTGCCGTTCCGCGAGTGATCGCGCTGCTGCGGACCTATCTGCTGCGAGACGATACATCGCTCGCCGCGGATGTGGAGCGAGTTGCGATGCTTCCGGTGTGGAAGCGATGGTGGAAGCTGCGGCGTGTTCATCGCAAGTTGGGCTGGCGATTCTGGGCGCTGATCTGCGGGGGAGCGACGCTGCCGACGGAGTTGGAGTCGTTCTGGCGAGCGCTGGGTTTGCCGGTAATTCAGGGATATGGGATGACCGAAACCGCGGCTCTCGTGACGCTGAATCATCCGTTCAAGATCGGGCGCGGAACCCTGGGCAAGCCGCTGCCAGGGCGCGAGGTGAAGATCGGTGAAGGCGGCGAGGTGCTGGTGCGCGGCGCGATGGTTTCCGGCGCGACGTGGCAGGGCGGAGCGATGCGGCCGCGCACGGAGGAGTGGCTCGCGACCGGCGATCTTGCAACCCAGGAGGAGAGCGGCGAGCTCCGCTTCCTCGGCCGCAAGGGCGATGTGATCGTGACCGGCGCGGGGATGAATGTGCATCCGGCCGATCTGGAGGCGGAGCTTGCGAAGCGACCCGGTGTGAAAGCCTCAGCCGTAGTCGCATGCGAGGGACCGAACGGGCAGGAGCCGGTGGCTGCGGTCATCTTCAACGGAAGCGATCTTGAATTGAATGAGGCGGCGGCGCGCGCGAATGAGTCGCTCGCGGAATATCAGCAGATCCGGCGCGTCGTTCGCTGGCCGGACGCGGCGCTGCCGTATACCTCGACGGGCAAGCTGATCCGCAGGCAGGTCGCAGCGTGGGCGTGCGCGGCGGTGCGTGGGGGTGCCGTTGCTAAGCCGAGCGAGATGCTGTTGCAGATGATCGCGGAGGTGACGGGCGAGGCGCCGCGTGAGACGAGCGATGAGGCGCGGTTGAGCGAGGATCTGCATCTCGACAGCCTGGCGCGCGTGCAGTTGCAGTCGCTGATGGAGAACCGGCTTGGAGTCGAGGTTGGCGATGATGCCATCGCGCAGGTGAGGACGCTCGGTGAGCTGCGCAGGTTGGCCGGCGCGAGTATTGACAACGCGACGCCACAGATTGCGAAAGAAGAGGCGGTCTCCACCACCGGCCCGAGGACAGATGAAGCTCATGAGACTGCGCGTTCAAGTGCGCTGCGTGAGGTGAAGCGCGTCAACTCGCCTGAAGAACCGGCGTACTGGCGGTGGCCGCGGTCCTGGCCTGTTCAGATTATTCGCGCGGCGTTTTTGGAGCTCATCGCGCAGCCGCTGATCTGGTTGCTGGCGGCTCCGCGGGTCACGCGCGAGATTCGCGAAATTCCCGGTGGACCGATGTTGATCATCGGCAACCACGTGACCGCGTACGACGGGCCGCTGATCCTGTACGGTCTCCCGGGGCGCGTGCGCCGGCGTGTGGCGATTGCCATGTCCGGCGAGCTGCTCGAGGATCTGCGGCGCGGGCGAAGGCAGGGCAGTGCGGTGCTGAACGCGCTGGCGCCGATCGGCTACTGGTTGATTACTGGGCTGTACAACGTGTTTCCGCTGCCGCGGCTGCGTGGCTTCCGCAAGTCCTTCGCGCATGCGGGTAACGCGATGGATCGCGGCTACTCGGTGATGGTGTTTCCGGAGGGCCATCGCAGCGAGACAGGCCAGCTGCAGCACTTTCGCGAGGGAATTGGTCTGCTGGCGAAGGACGCGCACGCGCAGGTGCTGCCCGTTGCGTTGCGCGGGCTCGGCGAGCTGAAGGCTCGCGGACGATGGTTCCGGTCGGGGCGGCTGGAGGTGCGGGTGGGCACGCCGATCGAGCTCGGCCCGGAGGCCCCCCCGGCGGAGTGGACTGCAGCACTTGAGTCAGCTGTTCGCAGGCTGGCAGACTAACCGACGCAGATTCCTCAGATGCCCGAATTTACGCCGCATTCGCAAAGTGAATGCGGGATGAAACGTAAACTTGAGGGTGTGCGGGCATGAGCCTGCACCGTGGAGGGCGTGCGTGAGCCAGACGAGCCAGACAATCTTTGTTCTGGAGGACGATCCGGACATCAACCGGCTCGTAGGTCATCAGCTGGAGCGAGCGGGATATGCCGTGCGGCCGTACTTCGCCGTCGGAACGATTATGGAGGACGCCGAGCGCGCGCGGCCTTCGCTGTTTCTACTGGACGTGATGGTGCCGGGCGGCGACGGAATGGAGCTGTGCCGCAAGCTGCGCCGCCACGCGACGCTCAGCAGCGTGCCGATCATCTTCCTCACGGCGCGTGCATCGGAGAACGATCGCGTGCGCGGTCTGGAACTCGGCGCTGACGACTACATCACGAAACCGTTCGGCATGCGCGAGCTGCTCGCGCGTGTGAAAGCTGTGTTGCGCCGGTTTGAGCAGCCTGCGGGCGAAGCAGCCGCATCGGTGATCAAGTTCGACGAAGTGGAAATCGACCGCAGCGCGATGCAACTCCGCGTGAAGGGCGAACCCGTGCCCACCACAGCGACGGAGTTCCGGCTGCTCGAGTACCTGGTGCGACATCCTTCGCGGGTGTTCACGCGCGATCAGCTGCTGGATGCGGTCTGGGGCGACGCCCGGTTTGTGACGCCGCGCAGCGTGGATGTGTATGTTGGCCGCATCCGCGAAAAAATCGAAGAGACGCCGGACACGCCGCGTTACCTGAAGACGCTGCGCGGAGCAGGGTATAGGTTCGAGTTCCCAAAGACCCGCGAACCTGAACCGGAGATGAGCACGAGAGCGTAGAAGTTGACAGTTATAAAGGCGCAACTCTTCGGAGTTGCGCCTTCGCTTTGTGCTTTGAGTTTGTCTGGCGGCTACGGCGTGACTGCAACCGTGTCGGGCGTGATGTTCCATCCGCGCAGTGCGACGACAGGGTGCGGGTGTGCCGGCGTGTCTGGATAGTCGATCTGGATGGTGCGCTTTTCTCCGGGAAGCAGCGAGACGTAATTATCGCTGTAGTACGCCGGCAGAATGCGCTTCCCGTTCGGTCCATCGAGCAGCGTCAGCTTCGTCGTAAGCGCGACGGTTTCAGACGGATTGCTCAGGATCACACGAATGTGCCGTTCGTGAGTGGATTGCGAATCACCGGTGTCGAAGCTCGCGCTGGCCTGCAGGTTCACGGCGGCCAAATCATTCAGCTTGCGATAAGCCCAATCATGCGCGGCGAGCCAGTAGAGATTTTCCGAGAGCAGCTTGCCGCTCGCGTCGTTCAGCTTTAGCTTGACGAAGACGACTGAGTTATCCGCGAGGGCGTCCTCGAGCGCGAGCCGCGTGACATCGGTCTCTGCGTTGGCTCCGGCGCTGTCCAGCTGAATTGTTGTGTGTCCGAGCGGCCGGTTGGAGAGGTCGAAGACATCTGCCTGGACGGTGAGGCGCGGCAGCGCGCTGATTGTGTTGTTGACGACAGCAACCTCGTGGTCTGGCAGATCGAGCTGGATGTGCACAGGCTCGCTCGCGAGCTTCACGCCATAGAATGCGGCGTGCGTGTCGTAGTCATGAGAGTAGATCTGCCATTCGGTAGATGGCCACGCGGGCTGCGTCATCCACAGCATGCGTCCGGTGTTGGGGTGCCAGAGTTTGGCATTGAATCCTTCGAATACGGCGCGATGGCCAACGTAGTTCAGCAACTGCGCCTTACGATCGAAGTCCGCGAGCGAAGATGGCGGCCCCAGCTGCTCGTTCATCGCCTGCATGAAGACAGCGGTATCGCCGTTTCCTCCCTGATGCCAGTCGTGATACGCCCAGTCATCAGATATGGGCCACTGGTCAGCTTTTGGAAGGAAGCTCTCAAACGTCTCAAGCGTTGGCGGGGAGGGAAGGCCGATCTCGACGGCGAAACCGAGCGCAAGATGTGTGAAGTACTCCGACGGCTCCTGGTATTTGTAGGGTCCGCTGTCGTGGAGGTTTACGCGGTTGGAGCTCGCGGAATAAAAACGCGTGCCATCGAGCTCTGCGATGAGGCGGATCAGGCCTTCGTTCACCGCGGGGGAGGGAACGCCTTCGTTGCGTCCGCACCACACCGCGATCGACGGGTGATTGCGGAACCGCAGGATGGTGTCGCGTGCGTTCGCAAGAAAGAGCGCGGAGTCGTCGGGCTCCAGGTTGTCGTCCTGCGTCGAATCCCAGAAGTCGTTCCAGACGAGCAGGCCGTACTCGTCGGCGAGATCGTAAAAGGACTCCTCCGTGTTCTGGCCCATCCAGTTGCGGATGATGTTCATGTGAGCCTCGCTCTGCAGGCGGAAGAAGGGCTCGAGGCGCTCCCGCGACACGCGCTTGAGCATGTCCTCCATTCCCGACGCGCCGCCGCGTACTGCAATGCGCACACCGTTGACGCGGATCAGCAGCGCAGGTTGCGTCGCAAGGTCGGCGCTGTCGTGCACGGCAGGGGAGTGCTCGCCGGCGGCGGTGAGCGAGGCGACCCAGCCGAGCGGCGTCTCGCGGATGCCTTCGTGAGTCTCGTCGACGAGCGGCTTGCCCGAGAGTGCGGCCTGCGCAGGATCAACGTCGACACGGCGCAGATGTCCGGTCGAGTCGAGCAGCGAGAGCTCGTAGGTGATCTCGCGAATGCCGAAGCGCAGGTGGCGTTCATCCGAAAGATCGTGACCTACCCGGAAGACGGCGTTCAGGTGATAGAGCTCGGGCGAGCCGTAACCGTTCGGCCACCACAGGCGCGGGTTCGCAACGTTGAGCTCGGGCGTGTCGGCGGCCGTGAGTGTGATGGTCGTGCCGGCGGGCGGAACGGTT
>DASYBN010000429.1:0-1617 GCA_036500785.1 Acidobacteriaceae bacterium | reverse complement strand
CTTGACCGTACGCGGCGGTCACTTCCAGAAAAGAGTAAGTCTCAGGCGACGCACCCCAATAGCTGCGGGAGTGTTTTGCGATGAGTGCTTCTTTGGAGTCTGGCTGTTCGGCGCAAACAATTTATGAGCTGCGCTGCAATGGGTGCGGCAAGAGCTTCGGCAACCGCCCGCAGTCGGCCTGCGATGACTGCCTCGCGCCGCTCGAGGTGAAGTACGATCTCGACTCGGTCCGCGGCCGGTTTACGCGCGAGACCGTGGCGGCCGGCCCGGCGAATATCTGGCGTTATAAGGCGCTGCTGCCGATTCCCGCGGGCTATGAACCAGACCTTCCGGTCGGCTTTACGCCGCTGGTGCGCGCGAAGCGGCTGGGCGAACGCGTGGGCTCGCGCAATCTCTATGTGAAGAACGATTCAGTTTGCTTTCCCACGTTGAGCTTTAAGGATCGCGTGGTGAGTGTGGCGCTGGCGAATGCGCAGGCGTTCGGGTTTGATGTGGTGGGCTGCTCGTCGACGGGGAATCTGGCGAACAGTGTGGCGGCGCAGGCGGCCCGGCTGGGGCTCAAGGCGTGCATCCTGGTGCCGGCTGATCTCGAACCCGCGAAAATTCTCAACACCCAGATCTACGGCGCGCGGCTGGTGCGTGTCGACGGCAACTACGACCACGTAAACCGGCTCTGCACGCTCATCGCCGATGAGTACAACTGGGGCTTCGTGAACGTCAATCTTCGGCCTTACTACGCCGAGGGATCGAAGACGGTAGGTTACGAGATCGCCGAGCAGCTCGGTTGGCGCCTGCCCGACAACGTCGTCTGCCCGATGGCCGGCGGCTCATTGATCCGGAAGATCAAGAAGGCCTTCGATGAGTTGGTTGCGCTCGGCCTCGTCGAGGCGAAAGATGTGAAGTTCTTCGGCGCGCAGGCGACCGGATGCTCGCCGATCTCGCAGGCCGTGAAGAACGGCCGCGAGGAGGTTGAGCCGCAGCGTCCGCTCACCATCGCACGCTCGCTTGCTATTGGGAATCCAGCAGACGGCCCACTCGCCGCGAAGATGATTCAAGCTACCGGCGGATATGCCGAGGATGTTTCGGACGTCGAAGTCGTCGCGGGCATCCAGGAGCTCGCCGAGACGGAAGGCATCTTCACCGAGACGGCCGGCGGCGTGACGACGGCGGTGACCGCCAAGCTCATTGCACAAGGCCGCATCGGCGCCGACGAGACCACGGTCGTCTGCATCACCGGCAATGGCCTGAAGACCACCGACGCGCTCGCAGGCCGCTTCCATCAGGAGCGCGCCGTAAAGCCCCGGCTGGCCGAGTTCAATGCCTATCTGCGTGAGGTCGATGGCTCGCTGGCGAGTGTGAGCGCCGCGGCTGAGGAAGAGTTGGCCCTGGCAGGAGGTGCACGATGAGCGTGAAGGTAACGCTGCCGACGGCGCTGGCCCGACACACGGATGGACAGAAGTCCTTTGCGAGTGAGGCGAAGAACCTGCCGGGATTGCTCAAGGAGTTTGACGCGAAGTTTCCCGCGCTGGCTCAGAACGTGAAGGACGATAGCGGAAGCCTGCGCAAGTTCATCAATGTCTACGTGAACGACGAGGACATCCGCTTCCTTGGCGGCGA
>DASYBN010000428.1:0-2188 GCA_036500785.1 Acidobacteriaceae bacterium | reverse complement strand
TATACTGAAGAGTGCATCTTCAGCCCCTGAGACTCACTACGGACAAGGCCCAGTGAACGACGCCATCGTGATCCGCGGCGCGCGGACCCATAATCTGAAAGGCATCGACTGCGAGATCCCGCACGGCAAGCTGACCGTGATTTCCGGGGTCTCCGGGTCGGGAAAGTCGTCGCTTGCCTTCGACACCATCTACGCCGAGGGCCAGCGGCGCTACGTGGAATCGCTCTCCGCCTACGCGCGGCAGTTCCTGGAACGCATCGAGAAGCCGGACGTGGATCTGATCGATGGCCTCGCCCCGGCGATCGCGATCAAGCAGAAGAACTCCACGCGCAACCCGCGCTCCACCGTCGCTACGGCCACGGAAATCTACGACTACATGCGGCTGCTCTACGCCCGCTGCGGCACCATGCACTGCATTGTCTGCAACAATCTGGTCCGTCGGGATTCGGTCGATGAGATCGCCGCCGCAATCCTTGCCTTGGGCGAAGGCACTCGCCTGCATGCGCTCTTTCCCGTCGAGGTGCGTCGACCTCCTGCATCGGAAGACCTAGCAGTCAGCGAGCACCCGAAGGATGAGCCGGAGAAGCCGAAGCGCGGCGCGAAGAAAGCGAAGGCCGCCGGGAAGTCCGGCTCCGAGCCGCTCCGTGAACCCATCTCCGACGCGCTCCGGCAGCGCCTCACCGACCTGCGCGCCCGCGGCTTCAACCGCCTCTATCAGGCGAGCCGCATCTTCGAGTTTTCCTCCCCCGAGTCGCTGCTCGAGATCGACTTCGCCCAGCCAGTCTTTGTGCTGGTTGACCGCATTGCTGTCTCTGCGGAGAGCCGTGCCCGCATCGTCGATGCTACCGAGATCGGGTACCGCGAATCCGGCGAGATCGTCTTCGAAATAGTGCCGCGCGAGGAGGACGGCTCTCAGCCCCGCGAGCGCCTGCGCTTCTCGCGCGAGTACGAGTGCAAGCATTGCCATCGCCTCTACCGCGAGCCCGAGCCGCGTCTCTTTTCCTTCAACAATCCGTATGGCGCCTGCCCGCGCTGCCAGGGCTTCGGCAACACCATCGACTTCGATCTTGACCTCATCATCCCAGACAAGGGCAAGACGCTGGACGACGGCGCCATCGATCCGTGGACACGGCCCAAGTACCGGCCGTTTCACACCGAAATGCGCCGCGCCTGCCGCGAACAAGGTATCCCGCTCGATATGCCGTGGTACGACCTGACCGCTGCCCAGCAAGGCTTCGTGCTCGAAGGCAACGGCAGCTTTCTCGGCGTGCACGGTTTCTTCCGGCTGCTGGAGCGCAAGAAGTACAAGCTGCATGTGCGGGTCATGCTCTCGAAGTACCGCGGCTACGCCCGCTGTCCGGAATGCAAGGGCGAGCGCCTGCGTGCCGAATCGCGCGCCGTGCTGCTCGATGGCCGCAACATCTGCCAGGCCGCAGCGCTCACCATCGGGGCGGCACATCAATTCTTCTCCGCGCTGAAGCTCAACCGCGAGCAGGAGGAGATCGCGGGCTCCATCTTGAAAGAAGTGCAGCAACGGTTACGGTTTCTCGACTCCGTCGGCCTCGACTACCTCACGCTCGACCGGCTTGCCTCCACGCTCTCCGGCGGCGAGGCCCAGCGTATCCAGCTCGCCACGTCGCTCGGCTCCCAGCTCGTCGGCGCGCTCTACGTGCTCGACGAGCCTTCCATCGGCCTGCACACACGCGATACGGCGAAGCTCATTCGCATCCTCGAAAACCTGCGCGACCTCGGCAACACCATCCTGGTCGTCGAGCACGATCCGGACGTGCTGCGCTCCGCGGACTACCTGATGGACCTCGGACCCGGCGCCGGCGAGTACGGCGGAAAGCTACTCGCTGCCGGAACAGTTGAGCAGGTAGAGCGCAACCCCGACTCGCTCACGGGGCGCTATCTCTCCGGTGCGCTCACCATCCCCGTGCCCACGCGCCGCCGCGAGCCAGGCCGCGAGAAACTCGTGCTGCGCGGTGCCCGCGTTCACAATCTGCGCGGCGTTGATGTCGAGATTCCGCTCGGCATGCTGGTCTGTGTCACCGGCGTCTCCGGCTCCGGCAAGTCCACGCTGGTCCACCAGGTGCTCTATCGCGCTGTGGCCCACGCTCTCGGCCAGACCGAGGGCGGCGATCCCACCGGCCTCTACCGCGAACTCACCGGCACCGAGCGGCTGAAC
>DASYBN010000427.1:0-5786 GCA_036500785.1 Acidobacteriaceae bacterium | reverse complement strand
AACCCGCCGGTGTAGGTGTAGTAGTTCGGGTCGTTCGTCATCGAGTAGCCATAGCTGCCGTAGTACTGGTACGTCGTGGGGAACAGGCTGAAGAGGGGATGCGAATTGAGGTTCCGGTAAGCGACACCGAACTTCAAATCATGGCGGCCGACCTGGCTAACTGTGATGTTGTCGTTGATCTCCCAGTTCTTGTCATTGATAAAGAATGGCTTGTAGGAGGAGCCACCCGCGAGATAGCCCGATCCGAGATAGAGATCCGGGAAGCCGATAGTCGCTTCATATCCCGGCACCGCAATATTGCCCCAGCCATACTGTGTCGAGTAGTCATGCCCATTGAGCTGGCTGAACTGCGCTTGGTAATAGTTCGAATAACCGCCACGAATCTCATTCAGGATGTGTTGCGTGAAGAGGTGAGTCTCCGTCGCCGAGAAGGTCTGCGCGCGCACAACCTCTTTCTGGGCCTGGTCCGCATCGCCCGCGCCTGGTACAGGGGCCTGATTGTCCCAGAGGTCCGTCGTGTTTTGATCCATATCGTTGTAATGGAAGATAACGAAGAGCTGGTCTTTCTCGCTCAGCTTCTGGTCAAAGCGAGTGTCGACGTTGATGTTCTTGGTTACACGCGGCTGATGGAAGACGTAGTTGTCGAACCAGCCGTTGTCGATTCCAGGCAGATTTGGCTTCGGGAAGAAATTCAGCAGAGCGTTCTTTCCGGCCGGGCTCACCATATTTGCCGGGATGATGTTGCCCGGGAACTGAGTCGCGTAGTAGCCGTTGGAGACGTAGGTATAGGGGTTGAAGATCGGAACCACAAATCCTTTAGGCGGGCCGCCGGGGTTTCCACTGAGGGGGTCCACCATGTGCGACAGGTCCGCTGATCCATCGGGCAGGAAGCTGTACAAGGCTGGGTTCGGAACGCTATCGAGGCCATTGGCCGAGAGCGACTGCCTGTACCCCTCGTAGGAGATGAAGAGGAACGAGCGGTCCTTCCGGATGGGGCCGCCGATTGTGCCGCCGTAGTCGTTCTGCTGCAGGTTCGAAGGTGTTCCGCCTCCAGCGAAGGAATACGTCTCCGCCGCCAGGAATCTGGGACGATAGAAGTCGTAGGCAGACCCATGAAACTTGTTGGTTCCCGACTTGGTCTGCACAGAGATGATGCCGCCGCCGGCGTTTCCGAACTCTGCGTTGTAGCTCGAGGTCGCGACCTTGAACTCCTGGACCGAGTCCACGCTGGGTGTCACGGTGATGTCCTGGGTGCGATTTGTCGTCGACTCAATTCCATCCAACTGAATGGAGTTCGCATACTCGCGTCCGCCATTCATGGAGAAGTTGTAGGAATTGATGCCGCCCGCGGCCGGCATCACGCCGGGCACCAGTTCAGTCAAGTTCCAGAACTGCCGGCCATTTAGCGGAAGGTCTAGAATGTCCTGCGTCCCGATGACGGTGCCGGTTTCGGCCGACTGTGTCTGCAGAAGGGTCGGCGCGGCCGATACCGTCGTGACCGTCTGCACCTCGCCCGCTTTGAGCGTGAAGTTCTGCAGGAGCTGCTGATCGATCGTCACGGTCGCGCGCGGAACTGTCGTGGTCGCAAACCCGGCGTGGGTCGCTGTGATCGCGTAGTTGCCGGGTGTCACATGCAGCAGATCGTAGGTTCCGGTCTTGTCTGTAAGCCCGTGGAAGCTGATGTGGGTGTCCACGTTGGTAGCGGTGACGTCTGCGCCCACGATCAGCGCGCCCGAGGTATCGGTGACGTGGCCGAGGATCGAGCCGGAGGTCACCTGGGCATGCGCGGCTGCCGGCAACAGCCAGAATCCTGCCATGGCTGCGAGCGCAAGATGGAGCACGCGCCGCATCATGCGGCGAACGGGCAGCTCCGAGCGATGGGATGACGGGCAGCACTGGCTCTCGGTGTGGCAAATTGTGGAATGTTGCATTTCTTCCTGCCTTCTTGGTGAGACTTTTTTGAGAAAACGTTTTCGCAGGGCAGATATTACGTTCGGTGGGCGACGGCTGTCAACGAAATCTTCTATGGGGCACAGAAACTTCTCTGCGGCGTCCTGATTGCTGTTTATGCCGGGACATACTCCACGAGCAGAAATAATCTGCTGCCCTGAAAACGTTTTCCGGTCTGTTACTGTAAACCTAATCGGGACAGCCTCCAGAGCCGTCGGGTGTCCGCCTCGTTAAGCCATGAAGACCGCAAAACAGCCGCGCGACGCATCTCCCCGGATCGACATTCGGGCAGTCGCGGCGCGCGCTCGCGTCTCTATCGCCACCGTATCGCGAACCATCAATCACAACCCTTCGGTGGACGCGGCCCTCTCCGCCCGGGTTTGGAAGGCAGTCTCTGATCTGAATTACCTTCCCAACACGCAGGCGCGCGCGCTTGTCTCCGGCAAGAGCCGGCTGCTGGGGTTGATCGTCTCGGAGATCACGAACCCGTTCTTTCCAGAGCTGATTCAAGAGTTTGAAAACGTCGCTGTCGGACACAGATATGAGATTCTCATTGCCTCTACCAACCACGAGCCGGAGCAAATGGAACGGTGTGCGCGCCGGATGCTCGAGCGCAAGGTGGACGGGGTCGCCGTTATGACCTTCGGCAACGAAGAATTTTTCGTGGACCGCTTCGATGCGGAGCAGATACCCACGATCTTCATCGACGCCCTTCCCGCGCGCCCCGCGACGACGGCGGTGGACGTTGATTATCGCGCGGGCATCTACGAAGCGATTCAGCATCTGGCAGTCCTGGGCCATCGCGACATTGGCTTCATCAGCGGCCCTCTTCGTCTTCGCTCGTCGCAGGCCCGCAAGAAAGCATTTCTCGCCTGTGTGCGGTCTACGGGTCTGGCGGTGAATCCTGAGTGGATCGTCGAGGGGGATCACACGCTCGAGGGCGGCCGCGACGCCCTACAAAAATTGCTGGCGCTCAAGAGCCGGCCCACCGCTCTCATCTGCTCGAACGACATGACGGCGATTGGCGTTCAGCACGCGATATTCGAGGCCCATCTCAAGGTTCCCGGGGATCTCTCGCTGATCGGCTTCGACGATATTCACCTCGCTGAATACACCATCCCACCGCTGACCACGGTGAGGATGTCGTGCAAGGATCTCGCGCAGAAGGCGGTCGACATCCTTCTCGCCAGCCTGAATCAGGAGAACGGACACCGCGCCGTTGAGAATCGGATTGGCACGCGGTTGATCGTGCGGCAGACGACTGGTGCTCCGCGCGGAACTCTTTCAAGGCTCAAGCCGCAGAAGCTTAGGGTCAGGCGATAGGTTTGGGGCAGCGGGCGCTGATTGGGATGAGGGACAACAAGTGAGAACGACGTCACGGAGACGGTTTCTTCAGCACGGTTTGTGGGCGACAGCCGCGATAAGCGGCACGCGAGTGCGGAGCCTGGGCGCGTGGGCCGAGGAGCGGCCTGGTTCGACTGCACTGTCGGAGTTTGGATATAGCGATGTCCTGATCTCGAGTGATCCGCACGAATCGCAGCTGATGAATACGCATGCGGTGCTGATGGAGCTGAGCGAGGACAGTCTGCTGAAACCGTTTCGGCAGATGTGCGGGATGTCGGCGCCCGGCGAAGATCTGGGTGGGTGGTATCACTATGATCCCGATCCCGATTTTCGCCATGGGTTCGATGCGGTGGGTGCACCGGGATGCACGTTTGGGCAGTGGGTATCAGCACTCGCGCGAGTGTATGCGATCACAGGAGACGAGAACACCCGCGAGAAGGTGCTTCGGCTGAATCGGCTGTATGCGCAGACGATCTCAGGCGAGCTGTACGTGAAGAGCAGGTTTCCGGCGTACCTCTACGACAAGCTGCTGCTGGGATTACTCGACTCGCACACGTACGCGCACGACCCGCGGGCGCTCGAGATTCTGGAGCAGACGACGGCCGCGGCGCTTCCGCACTTGCCGGGGCGCGCGATCGAGCACGACGTGGCGTGGCGGAGCGACAAGCCTGCGGACGACCCAACGTGGACATGGGATGAGTCGTATACGTTGCCGGAGAATTTGTTTGTCGCTTACGAGCGCGGCGCAGGCCGACAGTACTACGACATGGGGCTCGAGTACCTCGACGACAAGACGTGGTTTGATCCTCTTTCACGCAACGAAAACGTACTCGGCGGGCGACACGCGTACAGCTATGTGAACTCGCTGTGCTCGGCGATGAAGGCCTACATGGTGGCCGGCAGCGAAAAGCATTTGCACGCGGCGCGGAACGCGTTTGTGATGCTCCAGGCGCAGAGCTATGCGACAGGTGGGTGGGGACCGGAGGAAGCACTATGCAAGCCGGAGAGCGACGAGCTCTACGCCAGCCTGACGAATACACACGCAAATTTCGAGACTCCGTGCGGGTCGTATGCGCAGTTCAAGCTGACGCGGTATCTTCTGCGCGTGACGCGCGACGCCCGCTATGGCGACAGCATGGAACGGGTCATGTACAACACGGTGCTCGGTGCGAAGCCGCTCGAGAATAACGGGGAAGCGTTCTACTACTCGGATTACAACTTCGATGCGAGGCGCGTGTATAAGCACGCGCGGTGGCCGTGCTGCTCAGGAACGTTGCCGCAGGTTGCAGCGGATTACCGGATCAATATTTATCTTCGAGCGCCGCGGGCGGTCTACGTGAACCTCTATGTGCCGTCGACGGTGCGATGGACAGAGAGTGGGGCGGCGCTCACGATGACGCAAGAGGGCGACTATCCGTGTGAAGATCGCGTGACGTTCACGTTGACAACTTCCCGGCCTGTTGACTTGACGCTGCACTTCCGCATCCCTGAATGGGCGGAGGGCGCCGCCGCGGTTTTTGTGAATGGGAGAAGGCAGCTGGATGCTGCGGCTCCGGGGCAGTTTGCCGCAATTCGACGGAGATGGAATTCAGGCGATCGCGTGGAGCTGGAGCTTCCGCTGAAGATGCGCCTGGAGCCGCTGGATGCTCGGCACCCGAATACAGTAGCGCTGCTGCGAGGCCCGCTGGTCCTGATGACAGTGAAACAGGGACAGGATGCACCGCTGCCGAAGGTGACGCGAGAACAGCTGCTTTCTGCTCGTCGCGTGAGTGAACGGCAGTGGGAGGTGAGTGCGGCCGATGGGCCGATGACGCTGCTACCGTTTTCCTCGCTTGGGGAGCGGCCCTACACGACGTACTTGAATCTTGCTTGATGCAAGACGAGAGCGCGGCAGAGTGCCGCAGTCAGGTCTTCATGCGCCGGTATTGACGTGCAATTGCTGAAAGCCTTTGCTACGTCGCCGTCCGGTTATCTCCCGCTCCGCGGACGGGATTTCCTGCCGTCCTTTGGAGCAGGCGCATAGCCGGTGGTTGCTCGCACGACCAGCTGGGTTGGAATGACGGGCTGCTCAACGGCCTTGCGGTGCTCGATGCTTCCGATGAGAATGTCGAGCGCCGTGCTCGCGATCCTCTCCGAAGATATTCTCACTGTGGTCAGCGGCGGAACTGTGAACTGCGCCATGTGAATGTCATCGAACCCGACGATGGAGACGTCTTCGGGGACGCGCAGTTGTCGATCTGAAGCGGCGTGCAGAGCTCCACTCGCGGTCATATCGGTCGAGCACAGGATTGCAGTGGGACGGTCCGGGAGAGACAGAAGCCTTTCAGCCCCTTTGAATCCGCTCTCCATCGTGTGGTCGCCTTCCGGCAGGTAGCTTGCCGGAACGCGTACGCCGATCTGACGCATGCCATCCAGGAAGGCCTGCCGGCGCGCATTTGAATTATCTACCCGCAGCGGCCCGCTGATGAAAGCCATACGGCGGTGGCCCAACA
>DASYBN010000426.1:0-1819 GCA_036500785.1 Acidobacteriaceae bacterium | reverse complement strand
CTGTCATCACCGGCGAGATAGCTGATGAAGCTTCCGTATGCAAACGGAGCGACCTGAATGAACGCGCGGGCCTGCCGGCGAAGCTTGATCTCCTCAGTGTTTGCGACGTATACGCGTGCCTTGTTCAGCCGAACGTTTCCGCGGACACTCCACGCAGTGAGCGGGGCCTGGTTCGTCGGGTCGCCGCCAATGAGCAGGATCGCCGGCGCATTCGCGACATCGCGCTGCGAGGCGAAGCGGCCAGCTGTGCCCTGAAGCGCCGATGCGAGCGTCACAAAATCCGCCGTGCGGTGGTGGTCGATGTTGTTCGTCCGGAGCACCGTGCGCGCAAACTTCTGCAGAAGGTAGTTCTCTTCGTTTGTAGTTCGGTTGGAACCGATGACGCCGAGCGATTGAGAGCCGCGGGTGTTGCGGAGCTCGCGGAGTTTGTTGCCGGCGAAGGTGAGGGCTTCTTCCCAGGAGACCGGTGTTAGTGGGCTGCCCTTTCCGTCCTTGCGAATCATCGGTTGCGTGAGGCGCTCGGTGCTGTTGGCGAAGTCGAAGGCGTAGCGGCCCTTGTTGCAGAGGAAGTCGCCGTTGATGCCGCTCTTGTCGCGATTGTCTCCACGAATAATTTCTGCGCCCTCGCTCACGGCGCGCACACCCAGTGTGGTCTTGCAGCCGTCACCACAGTGCGTGCAGATCGTCGCGACGTGGTTCATCTCCCAGGGGCGGGTCTTGTAGCGATAGGTGCCGGAGGTCAGGGCGCCTACCGGGCAGGCATCGATGCACATGCCGCACTGTTCGCAATCGACGCGCGCCAGGTGATCGGGCGAAAGATCGGCCGGAACGTTGGGCGCAATCACTGACGAGCTGCCGCGGTTCTGAATTCCCAGCGCGAACACATCCATGCCCTCGCCGCACATACGCACACAGCGATAGCAAAGGATGCAGCGTGGGCGATCGAAGAAAACTACTGGCGACCACTGCTGCTCGTCGCGGTGGTTCTTCGGCTCGGTGTAGAACGAGTCGGCCGCGCCGTACTTGAACGTCATGTCCTGCAGCTCGCACTCGCCGCCGGCGTCGCAAACCGGGCAGTCGAGTGGATGATTGCCGAGCAGCAGCTGAAGGGTCGATTTGCGCGCCTGCGCAATCTCCGGCGACTCCGTCGTGATGACCATGCCTTCCGCAACGGGTGTCGTGCAAGCAGTCTGGAGCTTCGGCATTTTCTCAATGCGCACGACGCACATGCGGCACGCTGCTTGCAGCGAGAGCCCGGGGTAATAGCAGAAGGCCGGCACCTCAATCCCCGCCGACTTACACGCATCAATAAGCAGCGTGCCCGCGGGCGCTGTGATCTTCTTGCCGTCTACGGTGAAAGATACGTCTGGCATTAATGTGCTCCCGCGAGCTCGGGTTCGCCGACCGGCTGGATCTGGATGAGTAGCGGTTCGGTGCGCTTTCCCTCGAGGTACTCTTCGAATTCCGAGCGGAATTTCTTCACAAACCCAAGCGTGGGCATCGCAGCCGCATCGCCCAACGGACAGAAGGTGCGGCCCATCATGTTTTCGGCGAGGTACTGAATATTGTCGATGTCCTTTTTGTTGCCGCCGCCCGCATGGAAGCGCACAAGCGTCTTCTTCAGCCAGTCCGTGCCCTCGCGGCAGGGAATGCACCAGCCACAGGATTCGTGCTGATAGAAATTCATCACGCGCATCGCGAACTCGACGATCGAGACAGTTTCATCCAGCACGACGATCCCGCCCGAGCCGAGCATCGTTCCCGCCTTGGCCATCTGGTCGAAGTCGAGACCGACATCGATCTCGTCGGCCTTGAGCAC
>DASYBN010000425.1:0-2952 GCA_036500785.1 Acidobacteriaceae bacterium | reverse complement strand
AATATCTCCGAGCATTGTTCTTCATATGAATTCCCTCTGATTTGGCCTTATATTTCTTCACCACAGGTCTTGATGCGCTGTGTTGGCGAATTAGATGCCCAATCAAGAAGTATGTCCAATTCCCTTAAGGCTGGCCTCCGCCATTGGGGTCTGGGGCGAAAAGGAACCGAAGATCCAGTCAGGACATGGGTACCAGCAATTCCTCCGCATTGTTTGGCGGGCGAAGACCATAGATCGCCAGCGGCAGATCCAAGAGATTGAGAGCAACCACGAATTACACCACGTAAATCGAAGTGCTGATCCATTGATGGCGGCTGACGCGTTGCGTCAATCCCCTCATCTTCGCAGGAGAACAGCCAGTAGCCGCCTCCGAAGTAGCGATCTGACAAGGCGAACAGGCGGTATCGTGCCCTTTGCGGTCCGACGAAGCTCTCCGTACCGGTCATTCAACAGCGTGAAAGCAGCCACTGAAGCTCAGTTGGTCGACGCAACGCTTGAGTGAAGTTCGCACGCCCTGCATTTGAAGCGGCGACGCATCGAAATCTCGATGAACGTCCGCTTGCGAGCTGTAGGAGTTGGCGACCAATGTCAGGTATGGCTCGCGAAATCGGACGGCGAAGAGGCTCGCATCGTCGGTCGAGCCGATGGCTCCGGGGACCGGATTGATGTACCCTCGCCGGTGGTGCGTCGTCCACTGGCCTCTATTCCAAAATTGGGACGGTCCCGATGGTCGTTACCGGAACATACAATCCGTATCTCGTCGCGCTGTCCATTCTGCTCGCCGCCTTTGCGTCTTACACCGCCCTCGATCTCGGCGGGCGCGTGGCGGCTGCCCGAGGAGTTGCGCGTCGCGTGTGGCTTGTGGCGGCCGCGATCGCAATGGGAGGCGGAATATGGTCGATGCACTTCATCGCCATGCTCGCCTTCATCATGCCGATACCGATGTCCTACGAGGTCGGATTAACCACGCTTTCGCTCGTGGTGGCGATCTTCGTAACCGGCGCCGGCTTTTATTTCATCAATCGCCAGAGCGCACCGCCGCCGCTTCCCCTCGTTTTCAGCGGCATCTTCATGGGACTTGGGATTGCTGCCATGCATTACATCGGCATGGCGGCAATGCGGGAGCACGCCGAGCTCAGCTACGACTTACTATTCGTTGCGCTCTCCCTGGTCATCGCGATCGGCGCGTCGACGGCGGCACTATGGCTGACATTCCGAACCACGGATCTTGGACAAAAGCTCTTTGCCGCCGTCGTCATGGGCGTGGCCATTTCCGGTATGCACTACTCGGCGATGCGAGGGACCACTTTTGCCGTTCACGGCCCGGTTCACGAGGCCCAGGGATACGCAAGTCTCGATCAAACCAACCTGGCTCTGGCGGTTGCCGGCATTACGTTTGTCACTCTGGCCTTCGCGTTGATAGCCTCCCTGTCCGAGCAGAAGCGCGCCGAAGAAGCGCTGCGCAAAGCGCAGGCGGACCTCTATACGGAGCTGCAGCAGGAGAACAGCGAGCGTCGGCGAGCCGAAGAGGCCTTGCGGCGCAGCGAGGCCTACTTAGCTGAAGCGCAGAACTTGAGCCACACGGGTAGTTTCGGCTGGCATCCATCAAGCGGAGAGATCTTTTGGTCGGCGGAGACTTTTCGAATCTTTGAATTCGACCGCGCTAAACCACTTAACCTCGCGCGAATAGTTCAAGAAACGCATCCGCAAGACAGAGCCTTCCTGGCGCAAACACTCGATCGCGCACGACGCGAGAAGAAGGATTTTGATCTGGACTATCGGTTGCTGATGCCCGACGGTTCGGTCAAGCATCTCCAGGTAGTGGCCCGTGCCGTGGCCGACGAGTCGGGTCAGGTCGAGTTTGTCGGGACAGTGATGGATATCACCCAGCGCAAACGCGCGCAGGAAGCGCAACGAGTGCAAGAACGCGAGCGCGAAGAGATGCAGCGACAGCTGCAGCAGGCGGCCAAAATGGAGGCGCTTGGGCGGCTTGCCGGTGGCATCGCGCACGACTTCAATAACCTCCTCGGTGCGATCTTGGGTTACGGCGAACTCGTGCGGGACGGGCTGGGCGAAGACGGCGCCGTGCGCCGCCACATCGATCAAGTGATGCAGGCGGGCGCGCGCGGGAGGGAGCTCGTCGACCGCATCCTCGCTTTCAGCCGCAGCGGGATGGGCGAGCGGGTGCCGCTGCACGTGCAGCCGGTCGTCGAGGAGACGCTCGAGATGCTCGCAGCGTCACTGCCCGCTGACGTGCGCCTCGAGAGGCGACTCGATGCGGCCGATACGGCGGTGGTGGGCGATGCGACCCAGCTCCACGAGGTCGCCATGAACCTCTGTACGAATGCGACGCACGCAATGGCGCAGGGCGGCGTGCTCACCGTAATGCTTGAGCGTGTAGCGGTGGGCGAGCGCCGCTTACTTTCACACGGCACGCTCTCCGCCGGCCTCTTTGTACGTCTCTCGGTCAGAGATACCGGCAGCGGCATCCGGCCCGCGGTGCTCGAGCGCATGTTCGATCCGTTCTTCACCACCAAACGTGTCGGCGACGGCACGGGCCTTGGCCTTGCGCTGGTGAACGGCATCGTCGCCGACTTGGGCGGGGCGATCGACGTGGCGACGGAGGTAAATGTGGGCACCACCTTCACGATCTGGCTGCCGGCCGCCAGCGGGATGCCGGTGCTCGCGGCCGAGCCCGTGTGCGCGGTGCCGCGGGGCCACGGCGAGACGGTGATGGTCGTGGACGATGAGCGTGCGCTGGTAGCGCTCGCCGAAGAGACCCTTGCCCGGCTTGGTTATGAGCCCGTGGGGTTTGATTCGAGCGTCGCCGCGTTGCAGGCGTTTCGTGCGGAACCAACGCGGTTCGATCTCGTGCTGGCCGACGAGACGATGCCTGATCTGACGGGGACCGAGCTTGCGCGCGAGATCCGGCAGTTGCGACCCGAAATTTCA
>DASYBN010000424.1:0-13152 GCA_036500785.1 Acidobacteriaceae bacterium | reverse complement strand
CGCGCGGCGAAATCCTTCCATCAGCGTCGCCATCACGTTCGCCGCGCCCATCAGGCTCACGAAGCCGGAACTCAACAACGCGCCAGCGGTCTGCGAAGCATGATGCTGGGTCGCAAAATACCAGTCGAGCAGAGGGCTGATGTTCGACGGCAGCACCCGTTCGAAGAAGTCCGCCATCTGCACCTTCAGCGGCAGCCACGGCGGTAGCAGCGCCACCGCCGCCGCGATGACCACCAGCGCAGGAAACAGCGCAACCATTGCGGAATAGGCGGTCGCCTGCGCCACGGTAAAGGCATCGTGCTCGACAGCGGCCATGAAGGTGCGCCGCAACAGCCGGCCTAAGCCTGCCGCGCGCCGCGCTGGCGCGATCACCACGCGTTTCATCACGGCATGGCCGCTCATCGCTTGCATTTTGGGTTAATGCGGCTTCCAGGCCTCGAGGAAAGTCGTCAGATCATTGCCCTGCATATTCCGAAAGTTCTCAAACTCGCCATTCTTCTGCGCGTAGACCACCGTGCCGTCCGGCCGCAGAACGCTCAGCGCCGGAACGCCCTTCTTCAGCACGACCCCGTACTTGTCGCCGATGTCGATGTTCTGGTCGATGTGGCCAATGTTGACGTCCACCAGCACGTAGTACTTATCCAGCAGCTCTTTGTTCGGGCTCTGGTGCAGGTAGTAGTTCAGCACCTGGCAGTCGCCACACCAGTCACCGCCGAAGTCCAGGATCACGCGCTTGTGTTCGCGCCGAGCCTGCGCCAACGCCGCCTGAATATCCGTATGCGCCGCCTGAATATCGGGATAGATATGAGCGTGCGGAATCGCGGTCGGACCCTGCGCGCCTGCCGGCGATGACATCAAAAGTGGGGCCAATAAAAGCGCGGCGCCGGCTACAGCCCTGCGTATCGCGTTCTTTCCAAATCTCCTGTGCATCCGTTCCACTCCCTCGGCGTCCGACTCTCATGATGCGCGAAACCGCGTGGCGATTCCAACTCCGCGCTTCCTCTGCGGCACTCACTCTGCATCCCACAGTATATGAAGCTCGAGCAACAGCCCCCGAACCGGCCCAACTTTCTGATGGTCGTGCTGATCGCCGGCGCGGCGATCATCGTGATCTTCATCATCGCGATCTTCGTTCTGCACGTTGACGGAGGCCGCCTCACAGGGCAGCGCTTCCGCAGGCATCCGACCAGCCAGCTTATGCTGCCTTCGGCAAGAACACAGTCAGCAATAGCTTAGGGATGGGCGTTACTGGCCCATGTAATACCCGTCGCGCGCCTGAACGTCCAGCTTCTTCTTGGCATCATCGCCAGTCAGCGCCAGCGATATCTGGTGATAGCGGTCCTTGGCCGCGTCGCCCGCAGGCGTGAAACCAAGCCGGTACTGCGACCGCAGCTCCTCGCCGATCTGCTTATAAATGTCGTCGATCGGCTCCTTCTTGCTCACCTCGAAGACGCGCCCGCCCGTCTCGCCGCAGATCCGTTCAAGAACATTTCTGCCGTCGACGTTCGGCTTATGATCGCCGCCGCCGCGAGGCTGCTGCTGTCCGCCGGTGCCGCCGCCCTGCGGATAGCCTCCGGGGTAACCGCCCGGATATCCTCCGCCGGGGTACCCGCCGCCGCCTCCACCCGGCCATCCCCCGCCGTTTCCATATCCGCGGCGCTGCGGATGGTTGTATTCCTGCCGCGGCGATTCGCCCTTGTAGTAGATCCCGTACACAATGGTGTCGGCCCGTTGCGCCGCCTCAATCGCGTCGGTCAGCGACTCCTTGCTCCCACGGTCGACCCCGTCCGTCAGCACGACGATCGCGCGCCGTTTCCCCGCCTGCTTCGACATCACGTCGCCGCCGGCAAGATAGATGGCGTCGTAGAGCGCTGTGCCGCCATGACGAATGTAGCGTCCTTCGCTGTCTGTGTTGGGCCCGGAGGTCGTGTCGTCGGCGGTTTGGAAGCTGGCGCTTGAGGTGCCGAGCTCGTGCATCGCCCGCTGCAGCTTCGGCTTGGAGTCGGTCGCATCCTCCAGCAGTTCGATCTGCTTCGCAAACTGGATCACGAACGCTTTGTCCGCAGTGCGACTCGCTGCCGCTGGCTCAAGCATCGTGTCCAGAAACGCCTGACTGGCGGTGCGCTCCTCATCGATCTGGTTGCGCATGCTTCCGCTGACGTCGACCAGCAGCCCAAGCGTGAGCGGCAGATCCGCATCGTGGTCGAAGTAGCGGATCGTCTGCGCCTGCCCGTCAACCTGCAGCGAGAAGTCGTCCTTCTTGAGGTCGTTGATCAGCGCACCCTTCTTGTCCCGCACGATCGTCGGAATCACCACGAGGTTCGCCTTGACCGCCATCGTGCCGGCGTCGCCCACGGGCTTTTCAGCTGCGGCTGGAGCTGCTGTTGCAGCCCCTGGTTTCGCATCCTGCGCCGACGCGCACACTCCCGCGCAGCACGCGAGCGCTGCCAGACCCGCACTCCAGAACCTGAGCCTCATACCTGAACTAGACGTGCCCTTTCGTCGAGCGGTTTCGGCGCTATCGTACTGATTCGCTAACTTGCCGACTGGCTGGGTCGCTACTCCTCGTTCTCTTTCAGTTTGGCCAGAACGGCGAAGTCCTCGAGCGTGGTGGTGTCCCCCTTGACGTCGCCGGTAGTGGCGAGCTCGCGAAGAAGCCGCCGCATGATCTTCCCCGAGCGGGTCTTCGGCAGCACGGGCGTAAAGCGCACGTCATCTGGTCGCGCAAGCGCGCCGATCTCCTTCGCAACCCACTGACGGAGCTCCTGCTTGAGCTCCGCGCTGGGCTCGTGGCCCTGCTCGAGCGACACGAAGGCGGCGATCGCCTGTCCCTTCATCTCATCCGGCCGGCCGACCACCGCGGCTTCGGCGACCTTGGCGTGCGCCACCAGCGCGGATTCGATCTCCATGGTGCCGAGCCGATGCCCGCTGACGTTGATCACATCGTCCACGCGGCCCATCAGCCAGAAGTAGCCATCCGCGTCACAGCGTGCGCCGTCGCCCGTAAAGTAGCAGCCGGGTACGTCGGAGAAGTACGTCTTAACAAAGCGTTCGTGGTCGCCCCAAATGGTGCGCGCGCGCGACGGCCAGGGCTGGCGAACGACCAGCAGGCCGCCGTGTCCCGCGGGCACAGGGCTTCCGTCGCGCGTGACCACCTCCGGCGTGATGCCGAAGAACGGCTTCGTCGCCGAGCCCGGCTTGGTCGCAATCGCGCCCGGAATCGGCGAGATCATGATCGCTCCGGTCTCGGTCTGCCACCACGTATCGACGATTGGGCAGCGCTCCTTCCCAATCTCGCGGAAGTACCACATCCAGGCCTCAGGATTGATCGGCTCTCCCACCGTCCCCAGCAGCCGCAGGCTCGAGAGGTCGTGCTTGTGCACCCACTCATTGCCCCACTTGATGAACGCTCGAATTGCGGTCGGCGCCGTGTAGAAAACGGTCGCCTTGTGGTCGTCGATGATCTTCCAGAAGCGATCGTTCTCGGGCCAGTTCGGCGCGCCTTCGTAGAGCAGCACGGTCGCGCCGTTCTGCAGTGGCCCATAGACAACATAGCTGTGGCCGGTGATCCATCCGATGTCCGCCGAGCAGAAGTACACATCGTCGTCGCGGAGATCGAAGACATACTTCGACGTCAGGTAGGTCTGGACGGCGTAGCCGCCCGTCGTATGCACAAGGCCCTTCGGCTTGCCGGTCGTTCCGCTCGTGTACAGGATGAAAAGCGGATCTTCGGCATCCATCGCGGCACACTCACATTGCGCCGCGACCTTCGCCATCTCGTCGTGCCACCACACGTCGCGACCGGCGATCATAGAAACCGTCTTGTCAGGTGCGCGCTGGTAGACCACCACTTTGCGCACGCCGGGGCAACGCTCGAGCGCCTCATCGACGATCTGCTTCAGCTTCACCTCGCCGCCGCGCCGATAGCTGAGGTCCTGCGTCACGATCACCTGGCAGTCCGAATCGTTCACGCGGTCCGCGATAGCGTGCGCCGCGAAGCCGCCGAAGATCACCGAGTGCACCGCGCCGATGCGCGCACAGGCCAGCAGCGCGATCGCAAGCTCCGGGCTCATGCCCATGTACACCGCAACGCGATCGCCCTTCTTCACGCCCTGCGCCTTCAGCACGTTTGCGAAGCGCTGGACCTGTTCGTGTAACTGCGCGTAAGTCAGCTTTCGAACTTCTCCCGGCTCGCCTTCCCAGAGCAGCGCAACCTTGTCGCGGCGGGCGCCGTTGGCGTGCCGGTCAACGCAGTTATGCGCGAGGTTCAGTTGCCCGCCGACAAACCACTTCGTCTCGGGCCCGTCGCCTTCCATCACCCGCGTCCACCGCCGGAACCACTCCAGTTCACCGGCGGCTTCCGCCCAGAACTCCTCTGGATCCTCAACGCTGCGGCGGTACATGTGTTCGTATTCGGCGGCTGAGCCGATCCGCGCCTTGGCCGCAAACTCCGGCGGCGGCGGAAACAGCCGGTGCTCGCGCAGCATGGACTCCATGACGTTGCTGTCGTTCGTGGTTTGCGCGGCGGCGCCGCCATGTTGGCTCTGAGCTTCCGTAGGCATCTTGCGAGAACTCTCTCCGTCAGTTGTTCAGCGTTTGGCGGCGAACCTGCATGGGCTGCACCGCAGAATCCGAAACTACGCTATCGCTTTGCGGACTTGCAACCGCTCCCGCCCGCTCGAGCAACTACGCTGAGAGCCGAAAGAGCCCCGCCCATGCAAGCAGTTCGCCGTTTCTGTCACGTGTGTTGAAAAAGGGCATCAATCTTTGTTCAAAGAGCCCGTCCAAATACCCCAAACGTGGCAGCGTAGTCCTGTAACGTTACTATCTCGCTCCGCCGAAGTGCTATGGTCACACGGTCTTGCGGGCTGGAAACTCAGGTCAACCACGACGCTGTCCGGGAGCCGCAGAGTGCCCTGTACACAGTTTCCTGACAGGTGTCGTCCAAAACAGCTGAACTGGTGAGTCCGCCGCACTGCAGTACGCGACGGCCTCATCGCGAGGATGAAAAGACTGGCGTGACGTGCCATTCTACAAATCGTGACCTTCGAATGGGGAGCCATCATCGGATTCTTCCTGGGCTTTGCCTTCGGGGTCGGCTGCGCCCTGGCAGTGATGCACTCGATCTACATGGGTGGATACCGGGCAGCCGTGAAGGACGCCACCATGTCCGCTCCTCCCGAGCGCCTCACACGGGAGCGAAACCGTCTCAACCGGCGCCCCTGACTGGGCTGCTAGCCTCGGCCGGCTATCTGGTCGCGCAGCGCGGCAACCTCGGCGCGCAGGTTATCCAGCGCCGACATCAGCTCCGCCCGCTCCACCTGGTTGCTGGAAGGCTGCCTGCCCTTCACGTAGAACGTGCCGTTCGGCTCCAGGATGCAGGTGTCTACCTCCGCGGGATCGTTGAAGCCGTTCTTGTTCAGCACAGAGATCAGTTCCTCGTACGTCAGGGACTCCCGGCGCATCGCCGCCTGGTCGACTTGTCCGCGACTGACGAGCGTGGACGCCGAACCCTCCAGTGCCGCATTCACCTTGGGCGCGCGGTACAGCAGCCACATCAGCAGCCAGTTGATCGTCAGCAGCGCGAGCGCCCCGATGATCCCTCCGGTGACGGAATTGTCATCTCCAATCATCGCGTTCTGCACCGTATTCGAAAGGCTGAGCAGCACAACCAGGTCGAACGGGTTCAACTGCGCCAGCTCGCGCTTGCCGAACAGGCGCAGAAAAACTATCAGGCAGAGGTAGACGATCACCGGCCGAAGGATCTTTTCCACAATCGGCACCGGCAGGTGAAACATATCAGCCGAAAGGGTTTGCAGCAGGTGGTGCGTCATGAATTCCTCCGAGTGGAGCTTCTGCCGGCCTCGGCTGTAGCCGTCGCGCCGCTTCGAGTCATCTTAAAGGCATCTCCGGATCAAGCCCGTGGTCGGCCCGGTACAGCCCGAAAGAGGGTTTTTAGAGTCTAAGTGAGTGCAGTTTGGGGTTTGTGCCCAGGTGCACTTTCTACCGAAATCCGCCGTAACGTTGCGAGCCTCTGGTATCGTTTGAGTTACTACCGCCAGAGAAGGCGCCGCAAAGCATCGGCTTCACCTGAACGACAGCGATAAGGATCGACCAGAGATGCCTAAGCCACTTCGCAGCGACGACCCGAATCCGCAGCCGGTGCAATTCGCCCACTTCGGCGTGCTTAACGACGGCACACGCAGCAAGGGTGCCACCGTTACCGCGATCGTGATCAATTGCACGATTGCCGCGCTGATTCTGATTCTCGGCATGGTAATCAAGACCAACCCCATCGTGGCCAAGAAGCTTACCGAGCTGACGCTCGCGCCGGAGCCGCCCAAGGTTGAGCCCGCGCCCAAGCCGCCACCGCCGCCCAAGATCAAGCTCCCGCCGCCGCCCAAGATCGAGACCCCGAAGATCAAGATGCCGGAACCTGTGAAGCTCCCGGAGATCAAGCCGGTCGAGGTGCCCGTGCCGAAGCCGGTCGTGATGGCGCCCGCACCGCCGAAGCGCGTCGTTCCGCCGCCCGCGCCGGTGAAGGTTAACCTTGGAGCGGCCATGGCCGCATCCGTTCCGAATCATGACGCCAACCCGCGGACTGTCCGTCTCGGCCAGGCGACCAACCCGCTCAAGCCCCTTACCGGTCCCGCGGTTTCGCCGGTCAACATGGGTGGCGCCGGCATGGCCGGAATGCATGGAGCGGCCAACGGTGCTCACGCCGTGGCGGTCACCATGGGATCCGGCGCGCCGGATGGCCGCATGGGTGGTCGCGACAACGGTTCCCACGTAGTGCAGGGCGTCAAGCTCGGCGTCACCGGCGGCACCGGACCAATGAACTCCCGCAACTACTCGAACGCTCCTGTGCAGGTGCAGCTCCAGACCGCGCAGAAGGTCGAGCCGGTTCACACCCAGGTGCAGCAGGCCACACTGGCCTCCGCGCCCAAGGTCACCTACAAGCCGACCCCGGTCTATACCGAAGAGGCGAAGGCGATGCATTTGGAGGGCAACGTTTCCCTGCGCATCCGGGTTACAGCTAGTGGCGGGGTCCAGGTCCTGGGCGTTGTCCATGGCCTCGGCCACGGACTCGATCAGTCCGCCATCCAGGCAACGGAGGCAACCCGCTTCCGTCCAGCACTCGACCAGTCGGGACACGCAATCGACTGGGAAGGTGTCGTACTAGTGAACTTCCAGATGAGCTAAATTCTGCTGAACTTTGCGAAAGAGCTTTATCGTTATCTCATAAACCGTGAAAACACGACGTCCCCGCGTCGTGCAGAACGTAGATGTCCGCCTTCGGGCACCGTACCCAAGGAGCACCCCCGCGCTATGAACCATCAGAAACGGCTCATCACAGCCCTCACCGCAGCACTCGTGGCGGCGACCGCGCTGCCAGCCTCCGCCGCCTTCGGCAAGAACAAGAAGAAGGTAGAAGCCGGCTTAGACATGCGCAAGCTCACGCCCGCGCAGAGCGCCCTCATCGACAAGTCCATCGCTCGCGAGGCTGTCGTGATCAAGACGCTGCGGCAGCGTGCTCCCATCGTCGAGACCTACATCCAGAACATGCGTCCGGATCCGGTCATGGGCCAGATTCCCGACTCCGACGTTCACTTCCTCGCACGCGTGAACTTCGGCAAGGTGATCAACGATGAGGGTTATGTTCAGGACAAGCAGGAGAATCACGGCTTCCTGCGTCATTCCCTGAGCTATCTGACCAGCCTCTCGGGCAGCCTGCACCTGACCTACCACGAGTCCGGCTTCGTTCAGATGCTGCTGGTTGATTCCAACAGCTACAACCGGCAGATGTACACCTTCAACTTCCTGCGCAACGACTTCCTCGGGACAATCCCGACCGTGGTCTTCGACGTGCAACCCACGAAGAAGTCCGCCATCGGGCGCTTCGCCGGCCGCATCTGGATCGACCGCAACAGCGGCAACATCGTTCGCTTCAACGGCAGCTTCTCGGGCGGAGAGAAGGACGTCCGCGAGTACTATCACTTCGATTCCTGGCGCACCAACGTGCAGGACGGCCTCTGGCTGCCCACCTCGGTCTACATCGAGGAGAGCGACCCGAAGAGCCCGCAGGGAACTCTGAAGTTCAAGGCGATTAACCACATCTGGGGCTACTCGCTGAAGGTGCCGCAGTCCGAAGCCGATCAGACCG
Organism: Acidobacteriaceae bacterium; assembly: GCA_036500785.1. Taxonomy (GTDB): domain Bacteria; phylum Acidobacteriota; class Terriglobia; order Terriglobales; family Acidobacteriaceae; genus Granulicella. The sequence continues at coordinate 4,988 of DASYBN010000424.1, read as the reverse complement.
ATCTCCAGGTCGTTGGCGCCACCGATGAGAGCCAGCAGTCGGCTGACATCTCGCCCCTTCAGGCGCAGCGCCAGTGGGTCGAGCAGGCCGAGGACAACGTCGTCGACCGGCTCTACACCGCCGGCCTGATCGACGCGCCGAGCGACTTCGACAAAATCCTCGAGGCCCTCGCCAACAACATCCTCGCTTACAACAACATTCCTCTGGACCGTCCGATCAAGGTCCGCACGCTGCTCACAGAGCCGCTCGAGTCCCTTTCGGTCGGCGACACCATCCTCCTCTCGAAGGGCCTGATCGACACCACCGCCGTTCCGACCTCGGACGGTGCGCAGCAGATGGGCAACCTGAATGCCCTGCTGGCGTTCCAGGTGGCGCACATCGTGCTCGGCCACCACATCGACACCAAGTACGCGTTCAGCGACCGTCTGATGTTCCCCACGGAATCGGCCTTCCAGAAGCTTCCCATGCACCACACCGACGCCGACAACGAGGCAGCCGCGAAGAAGGCCGTTGAGCTTCTGAGCTGCAAGGACCTCGAAGGTGGCGAGCAGTACATCAGCCTCTACCTGCAGCAGTTGCAGGTGCGCGAAAAGGGCCTCAAAGCCCTGACAGATCCGCAGATCGGCGACGGTCTGCTCCGCCCCGACGGCACCTTCTGGCTGCAAGCCCTGGTAGCGAAGGGACCCAAGCTCAACAACAGCGACCTGAAGCAGCAGGCCGCTATGCCCCTGTCGCAGTTCCTCCGGTTCGACCCGTGGACGGACCAGGTGATCAAGATGAACACAGCGTACGAGCCGCTCCTCAGCGCTCGCGACAAGCTGCCGTTCGAGATCACCCCGGTCTACCTCAGGCTCGCTTACTGGGCGCCTCCGGCCGCTCCCCCGGCAGCTCCGGCTGCTGCACCGGCGACCGGTTCACCCGCTCCGTCACAGCCTGCACCTTCGGCCGACGCCAACCCGCCGGCACCTGCAGCAGCCGATAACGCAAGCTCGGCGCCCGCTTCAGCTCCTGCCACGCAGCCACAGAATTAGGCAGAAGCTCACCCGGGCCCCCGAACAATCAGACCCCCGCAGCGTCCCTGAGTTGCATCCTTAACTCAGGGACGCCCGCGCAAAGGAGAGTCTCTGTGATGAAGAAGATCTGCCTGCTGTTCCTCGCACTTTCCCTCGTCACCCTGCTGCCTTCGCGGCTGCACGCCCAGGCAACGGCTGCGGCGACACGCGGCGGAATTATCCAGGCCGGTGCCTCGTACACGTATTCGAACGAGGACCAATATCCGGGCAAGCACCTTCAGGGGGCGACCATCTATGGGACGTTCGACCTGAATAATCATCTCGGCGTGGAAGCCGATCTCCATTTCGCGTCGGCTTTCCACTCGTATTATGACTACAAAGAGAGCAGCTACGACGCAGGTTTGCGCTGGACGCAGCATTACCGCAAGTTTGCTCCGTACGCCAAGGGCCTCGTCGGCTTCGGTCACTCCTCGGCCATCAATTCCATCCAGATCGTAGGTGGCAGCACTCCTGGAAGCTACTTCCTGTTCGGGCTGGGCGGCGGTCTGGATTACAGCCTGAACAACAAGATCAACATCCGGTGCGTCGACTTCGAATACCAACGCTGGCCCAACTTCCCGCCCCACGGCCTGACGCCGCCGCTGTTCTCCTTCGGCGCCGCTTACAGGATCCGCTAAACCGTTTTAACAGAACGACGTACAATGCCCTGAGGAGACCTCAGGGCATTTTTGCGCGTCCTATTGGTTTCGGAGACCTACTTCACCGGGCTCGATCGCCGCCCCAGGAGCCTCTCTCTTGAAGCCTTTCGCCGTCGCAGCCGCAGCCGCCGTGCTGGCCTTGCTTTCGGGGTCCGGGCACGGCCAGGCTCTCCCAACAGCCAGCCGCACCGCCGACCTCCAGGTAGGTGCGGGCTTCACCTGGGCTCATTCCGACTACGTTCCCAACGACATCGGCGGTTTCGCGTTCTATGCCGACTACGATCTCTTTGGCCACTACGGCATCGAGGCGAACTTCCATCGCGTGAAGGACCCCAACGCGGATCCTTTGGTTCCGAGCAATCACTTCTCCGAGACCACCTACGAGATCGGCGGCCGCTACGTGCGCCGCTACTATCGCGGTCGTCTCGCTCCGTATGCGAAGGTGCTCTACGGCCGTGGAGTCGCGAACTTCCGCGCACACCAGATACTCACCAGCAGCGGTATCGAGACCTACATCGACAACTTCGCCTATAACCTGGTCGCTCTCGGCGGAGGCGCCGACTACCGTCTCACCAAGCGTGTCAACCTGCGCGCCGACTTCGAATACCAGCACTGGTTCGCAAATGACCGCGAGTTGCCCAACGGCCTTGCACCTTACATGTTCACGTTTGGCGCGGCGTATCACTTCCCTGCCCGCGGACCCACCCAGATGACTCCGTAAAAAAAACGCTTGATCCCTCACCCGGAAAGAGAAAAGCCCGGCAGACGCCGGGCCTTTCAACGCACTAAAGTACGAGTTTAGAAGTGGTAAGCGATACCGATCGCCGGTGTGGAGATGACGTAGTACCGGTCTGTCTTGAAACTTGGTACGCCAAAGTCCGGCGCCTTCAGGACGAACCCCCGATACTGCACGCGGATATCGAAGCTCGGACTGATCTCGTACGCCAGACCGGCGCCGAACAGCGCACCGATGTTCGTATTCTGCTTCGCATCCAGATTCGAGGTCCCATTGTCCTTGATCGGCGTAAAAAACATGGCGCCGACGCCGCCCTCCGCAAAGGGGTTATATCTGCCGTACGTGCGTGAATATACGTACGCTCCCGTGGCCTCTTGCTGCCGCGAGTGGACAAACCCCCCATAGCTGACGTTGTTATAGCGAATCGTATTCTGCGCGAACGAGTAGTTCAGCTCGAGGGCGCTACGCGGCGTCAGCATATACCGGTAGCTCGCCAGGGCTCCGCCGGTGTTGGTGGAATGCATCGGGAAGACACCCAGCCCGTTCACGTCCGGAGCTGTTACCCCAATAAAACTGAGACTGGCATCCTGCCGGCTCTCCTGTGCGTGTCCCGCTGCAACAAAACCCAGCAGCACAGCACCCAGCAACATCATCTTCTTCATGCGTAGCGAAACCCCTTCAGTATCGAGCACACTCCGCCCCGGTCGGTATCGGCCGTCCCGAAGACGAAATGCCAGCGGGTCGTGCGGCGCTCTGATCCCTAATTGTACCTGCACATCCGCCGCCGGTCGCTCCGGGACGAGAAAAGGCGCGGTCCAAAGGCCGCGCCTCTCATCGATTCAGCCTCTGTCAGCTCTGCGGAGGGGGAGGCGGCGGAGGTCCATCACCACCGTCTCGTCCCGGCGCGCCACCGCGCATCCGGTCACGCATCGCGTCATATTTGATCTTCTGGTCCGGCGTCAGCAACGCTTCGATCTTGTCCTGCTCGGCCTTGTGAATCGTTCTCATCTGCGAGCGCCGGTCATCCTGCGAGAGCGCCGAGTTGGACCGCAGCGCTTCCATCTTCGTGCGGCTGTCCTCGAAGATCGCCTTCACCTGCGCGGTCTGGTCGTCGGTCAGGTTGAGCTCATGCTTCATGTGCTCTGCGCGGCGGCCGGGATCCATCATTCCATGCGGCCCTCCCGGAGGCCCCTGCATTTGATCCTGTGGCGGAGGCGGAGGCGCCTGGTCCTGTGCAACAGCCGCGCCCGCAGCTAGACCAAGCCCGCACAACAGCACGGCGGAACGAACGATCATCCTTCCTTTTCCTGTCATACCTCTCACTCGCTTTCTGAGAAATGCGCCGAGGGGGCCCCGTCGTCAAGCGGCGCTCCGACTACACCATAGAGACGAGCGAATTGGGAAAGAGTTCCGCGCCGCCCTGCTCTTTTCTCATCCACGCTCGACAGCAAAGCTGAACGGGTCGCCGTGTTCTTCCGCGTGTTGCTCCACCAGCCGCAGAAACGCCTGCGCCGCGTGCGAGAGCGTCGCCTGCCGCCGCAAAACCAGGCGCAGCCGGCGTTCCAGCGGAAGCTCCGGCACCGCGATACCCACCAGCGCACCGGTCGCCAGCTCGCTTTCGACGGTCAGCCTGGGCACCAGCGCCACACCATCGCCCTGCTGCACAAAGCGCTTAATCGCATCCAGGCTCGGCAGCTCCACCTCCATCTTCAGCGGCTGCTTGTGCCGCTTGAACGATGCAATAACCTTCTGGCGCAGCGGCGAGGGCACGTTATGTGCCACGAAGCTCTCGCGCCCAAGCCGTTGCAGCGTCGCCTTGCCCGTCTTCGCCAGCGGATGACTCGGGCTGACCACACACACCAGCTCGTCGCGATACACCGCGATCGACCGCACCTGCGGGTCTTCAGGCCGAAAGCTCACCACACCCATGTCGACCGCGTGCTGCAGCACCTCATCGGAGACACGGCTCGCCAGCGTGCGCTGCACCGCCACCTTCACCCGCGGATGCTCTTGGCGAAACGCATGAATCAACGGCAGCAGATAAAGGCAGGTGTACTCGTTGGCTGCCAGCGTCAGCTTTCCCGTGTGGAGCGACCGCAGGTCGGCAAGCGCCGCGCTCGCATCCGCACGAAGATTCAGCATCTTGTGCGCGTAATCTTTCAGCACCTCGCCAGCGTCGGTCAGGGTTCCATCGCGCGAGCTGCGCTCCAGCAGCGTCTCACCCAGTTCCGCCTCCAGCTTCGCGATTACCTGACTGACCGCTGGTTGCGTGCGGTGCAGCCGGGCCGCCGCACGCGAAAAACTGCGCTCCTCAGCCACCGCCAGAAACGTCTCCAGTTGAAAGAGGTCCATCCGAGTCCTTATCCTTGTCTGTCGGTCACTTAGGTCTCTGATCCGAGGCTATAGCGACATTAGAAATGCGAATAAATCGCGTCTCCAGCATAAGCTCAGGTTATGCTGGAAAACAACGGAAAGGTCACCGGCAATGGCACTCTCCAACCAGATCGTCTTCTTTGACACCACGTTGCGCGACGGCGAACA
>DASYBN010000423.1:0-5132 GCA_036500785.1 Acidobacteriaceae bacterium | reverse complement strand
AGACGAAGGAAGGCTTCGCCGTCGGGAACGCCGCGCGCGATGTGCTGCTGAAACAGCCCGCCAACGCAGTGTATTCAGTGAAGCGACTGATGGGCCGCGACATCGCAGACGTGGAGCCCGAGCTGAAGCTGTTCCCTTTTCACCTCGCCGACGGCCTTCAACCCGGTGAGGTGCTGAAGCTCGACGTAGGCGGCCTGACGCTTACGGCCCCGGAGATCTCGGCCTACATTCTGCTGCAGCTCAAGCGCAACGCGGAGCGCTTCTTCGGCGCTGCGGTGACGAAGGCGGTCATCACCGTTCCGGCCTACTTCAACGACGCGCAGCGGCAGGCGACGAAGGACGCCGGCCGCATCGCCGGTCTCGAGGTGCTGCGTCTGGTGAACGAGCCGACCGCCGCGGCGCTCGCCTACGGCCTGGACAAGCTGCACGGCGGTAAAGACGGCGTCATCGCGGTGTATGACTTCGGCGGCGGCACATTCGACATCTCCATCCTCAAGCTGCACGAGGGCATCTTCGAGGTCATCGCCACCGGCGGCGACACGCACCTCGGCGGCGACGATATCGACAACCTGCTGCTCGGCGTAGCGATCGAGGATATTCGCGGCGATCTCGGCATCGATGTCAGCGCGCAGCCGGAGGCGATCCAGGCCCTGCGCAAAGCTGTGATCGACGCGAAGATTGCGCTCTCCTCAAACTCTTCCGCGAAGCTTCAGGTGGAGCTCGCGGGCGGCAAACACTATCTCCGCGAGATCACGCGCGAGCAGTTCGAGCAGCTCATTCAGCCGGTGATCGAGCGCACCGCAGCTCCCGTGAAGCAGGCGCTCAAAGACTCCGGCTTGCAATCGGAGCAGATCGACGAAGTCGTGATGGTCGGCGGATCCACGCGCATCCCTGCGGTGCGCGCGCTGGTCGCGAAGCTCTTCGATCTTGACGCCCGCGACAAGAAGCTGCACACCGAGCTGAATCCGGACGAGGTCGTCGCGTTGGGCGCGGCGGTGCAGGCGAAGATCCTCTCCGGCGAGACGAGCACCGCCACCGATGATCTGCTGCTCCTCGACGTGACGCCGCTCTCGCTTGGCATCGAGGCGCTCGGAGGTGTGGTCGCCAAGATCATCCAACGCAACTCGACGATTCCGGCAAGCGCGACCGAACACTTCACGACCGGTGTCGACGGCCAGACAAACGTGGCCATCCACGTGGTGCAAGGTGAGCGCGAGTTGGCAAAGGACTGCCGCTCGCTCGCACGTTTTGACCTCAAAGGAATTCCGCCGATGGTTGCGGGACTCCCTCGCATCGAGGTGAAGTTTCTCATCGATGCCAACGGCATCCTACAGGTCAGCGCGAGAGAGCAGCGCAGCGGCAAAGAGTCGCAGGTGGAGGTCAAACCCACCTATGGGCTCACCGATGAGCAGGTTGAGGCGATGATCCTGGAGAGCTTTGATATGGCCGAAGAGGACATTACGGCGCGGCAGGTGATCGAGGCGCAGAACGAGGCGCAGACGATTCTCGATGCAGTCGAGAAGGGCGAGAAGACCGAAGCGTGGCAGCAGCTCACGTCTGTCGAGCACGAGGAGATTCGCGCGGCGCAGCAGGACGTGAAGGCTTCGATTCGCGGCGGCGATTACAAGGTGATTCGCAAGGCGATCGAGCAGCTTGATAAGAAGACGCGGCGATTTGCGGAGATCATGATGGACTCCGCAGTCTCCGGCGCGCTGCAGGGCAAGACGATGGAGTCTGCGGGCGAGTCGATGGGCGAGGGCCCGACGGCGCCGCACCCGTTCGCGAAGGCTGAGGTCGAGGAGTCGCGCGCGCCGAATGTGGTTGCGGCTGCGGAGAAGAATCCTGAGACGCCGGGTGAGTCCGAGGAGGACTAGCTTCCGAGCGCTCGGGAGAGAACTCCGTTCGCGGAATCGAGCTTCGCGCGCGCGGCCGTTGCGTCCAGCTGCAGGCGCTGCATCAGGATGGCCGTCTTGACCTCGTTGCCGGAGTGGCGCAGAAGCTGAGCCGCAGCGGCCCGGTCAACTCCAGTCGCGTCCGCGATGATGCGCTCGGCGCGGTCGACGAGCTTCGCGTTCGTCGGGCGAAGGTTGACCATCAGGTTGCCGAACGTCGCGCCGGTCCGGACCATCACGCCTGTCGAAATCATGTTCAGCACAAGCTTGGTCGCGGTTCCCGCCTTCAGGCGCGTAGAGCCGGTGAGCACCTCCGGCCCCGTCGCCGGCGTGATGGCGATCTCGGCCGCGCGGGCAAGCGGTGAGCCGGGCACGCAGCTCAGGCCGATGGTGAGCGCGCCGCGCTGGCGGGCGTAATCAATCGCGCCGAGTACGTAAGGCGTGCGGCCGCTGGCGGCGATGCCGACGAGCGTGTCGGGCGATCCATCCAGCGCGAAGCCTGAATCCTTCAAGTCCTGCGCGCCAAGCTCGGGGGAGTCTTCGGAGTGCTGGCTCGAGAGCCGAAGCGCGCGGTCGCCGCCGGCGATGAATCCCTGCACGAGCTCCGCAGGGACGGAGAATGTGGGCGGACACTCGCTCGCGTCGAGCACGCCGAGCCTGCCGCTGGTTCCCGCACCGATGTAGAACAGGCGGCCGCCGCGCTCGAAGCGTTCCGCGATCTCGTCGATCGCCCGCGCGATCGACGGCAGTTCAGCCCGGACGGCGGCCGCGACAGTGGCGTCCTCGTCGTTGATGACGCCGAGCATGTCGAGCGTGGACAGCTGGTCGAGGTGCTCGGTGCGCGGGTTGCGGGATTCGGTCGGCAGGGTGCCGAGCGCGGCGGTGTCATTCATCTGCATGCGAGCTTCATGATAGCTGGCGGAGCTTCGGCCGATCCGCCCGTGCCGAGATATCAGCTGCCGCCACGTTTACTTCACGCCTTTGTCGGGGTTCCACGAGCCCTGCAGCTTGCGCACGTAGACGATCTCGCCGGTGTGGTACGCGTTATGCGTTCCGACGTGCGCGAGCCGCGTGGCTGAGGCGGTGAGCTTGGTGTCGGTGGCGGTCTGGACGAACTGCTCGTAGCCGCTCAGGACGCGGTCCATGCGCGCGACGAGCGCGGTCCACTCGGCCGGGGTGATCTGGTTGACGTCGTAGCCGACGAAGGTGTCTTCGTTGTTGCCCGAGTAGGTGGCGGGCTTCTCGCCTTTCAGCTGCGCGAGCGAGCGCTCGTTCCAGTAGATGAGGTGCGCGACGAGCTGGGCGACGGAGTGCATCTGCCCGGCCTTCGCATGCACCCCACCCGCAGTCGGCACCCAGCGGGCCTGCGCGGGCGTGAGCCCGGCAACAGCGGTGTCGAGCGGCACGAACCACTCGGCCTTGTCGTGCGTGGAATGCAGCTGCTCGAGCAGCACGGAGCGGAGATCGGTGGCCTTGGGTTGCGCCGTCTGGGCGCGCCCCAGCGCGAGTGACCCGGCGGTTAGGAGGACGGTCGCAAGCAGGAGTCGGGGCATGCGGAATTGTACGCGGCGTGGGTGGGGCGCTTGGCATTCGTGGCATGCGGAGGAAGGAAGTTCAGTCTCTTCTTGGCAGAGGAGCATCTCTCTCATCGAAGGGTTCGGATCAGGCAACTGGGCTCCCGCACAGGTGACCGCATTGTCTGTCTTGGTGCTTGGATAATCCCTTTCATTGGTATTGCCGCGAAGATATAGACTGACTTCGAGGATTGTGGTAATGCGCGATATTGACGTCAGGCGGGCGCTTTGCTCAAAATTGAGACACGATCACGCCGGCGAAGAAAATTGCGTTTGGGTTGAGGAACTGGAGCTCTGTCAGGGCGCGGCTCGGGTCGATATGGCCGTAGTGAACGGCACAATTCATGGGTACGAAATCAAGAGTGAGCGCGATACACTGACTCGTCTCCCCTCACAGCAACGCACATACAACGACGCTTTAGAGTTCGTGACAATTGTCGCAGCCCCAAACCATTTGAAGAAGATCGTTGAGTCAGTGCCAGAATGGTGGGGTGTTTGGAGCGCCAATCCACACAATGGCGAGATTCAGCTTAGCCAAGAACGCACAGCGAAGCGCAATCCGCAGCTGATGTCTTATGCGTTGGCCCAGTACCTCTGGCGCGAGGAGGCACTGCGTGCACTCGAGTGGAAAGGTGAGGCGCGCGGCATCCGTGGCAAGCCTCGGCGCTTCTTATGGCAAAAGTTGACTGAAGTGTATTGTCAGCAAGAGCTCACTGAAATCGTTCGATGTGCAATTAAGGCTCGATCTGATTGTTGGCGAGCTGTTCCACCATCAACGTAAGGTGGTGGTTTACTCCCACTCTTCTCCACGTTGTGGCGTTACCAGGACCTTTTTGTGCTTCTGCGCAGTCCGATATGTATTTGTCACCGGCGCTGAAGTCGCGACCCGAGTACTCTGGCCTTTCGATCAAAATGCGACAGAGATCGAAATATTGATCGAACCCATACTTTCGAACGTTGCGGCCCTTAACGATCAACCAATCGTCTGGGGTAGTGTAGCGGATGTTGGCGCTCATACGCATGGTTCTGGGATCTAATTCCTTCTGCGTGGGATTCGAAATAGCGTAATCACCAAAAATGAGGTCAAGCCGCGGGAGCGCGGCGCGCTTATGCTGCAATCTAGTCCAGAGGTTCCACTCTAGCCGCGGGAGCTTCTGTATGCTGGCCGCGTCGATGTCGCTTAGGTCTTCAGGGAAAGAGGAAGCGACTAATATGAATCGTCTCCACATCTCTTTCCGCGGAACCTGAGAAAAAATCGATCTTGCGACAAGAGTGGCTCTGTCCAGGTCGTGGCCTATGTCTTGTAAGTCGATGATCAGGTCAGTGCTTGCAGAATCAGAACCGATTGATTCCATGATCCGGTCTATTTCCGCGTCCAAGTCTGAGTCTTCGTTGAAGTTTTCGACGCGAAGACGTATCGCAACCGAAAGTCTCTTGGAACGGACGATATCTCCAACGTGACGGAGGAGATCCGAACTATCAGTGGGCGTAACGATGAGCGAGAAGGAAAGATCGAGCGAAGCTAGCTTCTCAATCCCGATTCCTTTGGCTCGACGATCATTGATCTTCTCAATCCAAGCAAAGTCGAGATAGAACGGATTGCTCTGGAATGCCTGCTTCGTGCGGCTAAACAGAGCGTCTAGGTGCTCTTCGAGAGTTCTAGAGT
>DASYBN010000422.1:0-7093 GCA_036500785.1 Acidobacteriaceae bacterium | reverse complement strand
TATCCCTCGCGATGCTCGCCGCACCATACATCCTCAAAATCCCACGTCACATATCGCAGCACCACAAGGTCCAGGAGCCCGTCGTTCTCGAGATCAACCCAAGCCGCACTCGTATACCACGCCTTTCCCGGTGTGTGATCGCCGCCAGTTCCCGAGCGCACCGTAACATCTGTAAATGTGCCGTCTCCGTTGTTATGGTAAAGATGGTTGCCGCCGTAGCCGGTGACATAGAGGTCTTCATAGCCGTCGTTGTCGTAGTCGCCTACGGCAACACCCATGTCGTATCCGGTACCCTTCAGGCCGGCCTTCTCAGTTACATCCTCAAACGTTCCATCCTTGCGCTGGTGGTACAGCCGGTTCCAGTCTTTCGGCGATCGCTTCTGCGGAACCGTTCCCTTCGGCGTGGGATCGTCCAGCGGAGCTCCGTTGACGAAGAACAGATCGAGGCGGCCATCGTTGTCATAGTCAAACATTGCGACGCCCGATCCCATCGTCTCGAGCAGGTACTTGTGGCTTGTATGCGAAGCGACAGCGGTAAAGTTCACGCCCTTCGCCGCTGTCACATCCACAAACTTGCCCGGCGTCGCAACGGCGGTTGCGGCCGGCGTAGAACTCTGCGCGAAATCAGGAATCGGCGAACAGACCAACGCGCCCGCGACACCGCCCCACAGCAGGAGCTTACGAACTCCCCAGCCTCGCTGCCTCCGCTCGCCCCAGGTTGAGAAAGAGCCCGTCACTGCGCCGCCGCTGCCTCCTTCGGCTCTGGTGTTCCGCGCCCGGTCAGCTCTCGGATCAGGTCAACTTCACGTTGTCTGTACGGCGTTCCATCCGTATGGAAGACGTCATGGAACCAGATCGGCGGCTGAATTGTCACGTAGGGCCGCTGCCATGAATCCCACGGCAGGTACGTCTGCGTCTTTCCCTCCACCAGTCCCCAATTGATCGCCGCGACGTGATATCGCTTCGCAATCGGGAGCACAGTATCGAAGGTGCTGCCGTTTCCCCGCGCCATGTATTCCGTGCAGATCAGCGGCCGATGATACCGCTGCAACTCCTTCACACGCTGCTCGAATACCTCCGGCCAGTCATAGTTGTGAAACGAGATCACATCCGACTCCGCCAGTTGAATCTTCGTGGTCTCGCTCTCCTTCGCCGGGTCTACCCAATCGCCTCTCCACACACCGCTCGTCAGCGGCTGCGTCGGATGTTCGGCACGAGCCCATGCAAACGCCTCGGGCAACAGCTCATCCACGCGCTTCACCTTGGCTGCAAGATCTTCTGCGCGGTCGAGGCCCAGGTTGTCCGGCTCATTCCACACATCCCACCCGAGCACGCGGTCATCGTTGGCGAACGCTGCTACCACTCCCTGCACATACGCTTTCAGCTGGGGCTCGACCGCGCGATCCATCAGGCGTTTTTCCCCAGGACTCTGCACCCACCCGGAGTTGTGCACTCCAGGAATCGGTGGATGTTGTGGGCCGAGGTGCGGATCTTTCTCCCAACATGAATCGAAGAGCACCAGCAACGGCCGGATATGATGCTTCGCCGCAATCCCGAGGAACACATCCAGCCGATGCTTGAATCCCTCTGGGTCCTGTTGCCATAGCTGGTCCTGCAGAAACACGCGCATCGTGTTCATGCCGATGGACTCGGCCCACCCGAACTCCTGGTCGATCCGTGCAGGATCGAACGTGGCTGCCTGAAACATCTCGAGCTGATTGATCGCATCCGACGGAACGAAGTTCGCGCCCACCAGCCACGGCTGCTGGGCATACCACGCGTTGGCCTTCGCCTCCGGCCAGCGCTGCTCCCCTGCATTCTGAGCAACTCCCGCAGTGGAGATCGCCAGGGCCAGTCCAACAACCCAAATCCTGTTCTTCACCTCAGCTCCTTATGGTTCTTCAAGAATGCTCTTCCACTGCATCCGCGTGCAACCGGTTACACGCAGAGCATCCGATCCGCCGCCGCTGCGCCCGCACCGATCAGTTCTTTGAAGTGCCTCGACGCTTCCCTCGCGCGGGTCCCGTCGACTGCCGCACAATCAGCGACGTCTTGATCACATGCTTCCGCCTGCGCTTGGCCGGAGACTCGTCGCGCCCGCGGAAGAGCGCACGAAACGCCGTGGACGCAAGCTCGCGCCGCGGGACACGCAGCGTAGTCAACGCCGGCAGCGTGTACGCGCTGAGTTCGATGTCATCGAACCCCACCACAGAAATATCACCCGGGATATCCAATCCCCTCTCATGAATTGCACCCATCGCGCCGATAGCGGTCAGATCGTTTGAGCCCAGCACGGCCGTGGGCAGCCGATCCGACTCCAGAATCCGCTTCATCGCATGATGGCCGCCCTCCACACGATGATCCCCCTCCTGCAACCAGCCGGGTCGCATCGTCACCCCACGCTCCTGCAGCGCAGCCTCAAAAGCATCGGCCCGGGCACGCGCGGAGCCGAGCGTTAGCGGTCCGCTGATGAAGGCGATATCCTTGTGCCCCAGATCGAACAGATGTTGCATCGCCGCGGTAATGCCGCCGGCGTAGTCAACGTTCACGGTACTGGCGCCGCGCACTTCCGTGACAGCATCCATAAAGATCATCGGAATCTGCCGCTGGCCGAAGGTGTGGATCAATCGGTCCTCCATCTCCGACGTCATGATCGCCACACCATCGACCCTGCGCTGCAACATGCGGATCACACAGGTTTCCATCCGCTTGGGGTCGTAGTCCGTGTTCGCGATCAGCACATCCTGCCCATGCTCGACCGCAATATCCTCAAACGCCTTCACGAGTTCGGGAAAGTACGGATTGGTGATGTCGGAGATGATCAGACCATACAAGCCACTGCGTCCGGAACCCAGCGCACGCGCATTCACGTCGGGATAAAAGTTCAGGGCCTCGACCGCCTCGCGCACACGCTCCGCCGCGTCCGGGCTCACGTTCGCGGTGCCATTGATCACACGAGAGACCGTGGCCGTGGAGACGCCCGCCCTCTTCGCTACCGACGTGATGTTCATCGCACTCCGGAGCTTGCAGCTGGATCCGTCTGCACTTCAGACCTGCTCTCAGTCACCTAACGCAGCTTCTGGCCATCCATCATGCCAGACGATTGTCGAAATCTGCAGCGCTGGTCTTCCGGTCTGCGCATCGTACGCATGAAACACTATCAAATCGGTCCCGTCCTGCTCGTGCAGAATCGACTCTCCGCCAGGTCCGAGCCATCGCTGGTTCGGTCCGAGCAGAGGCGAGCCTCCGCCCTTCAGCATCGGGGTTCCATCCTTGTCCACATAGGGTCCGGTGATGGAACGCGACCGCCCGACCATCGTCCGGTACGTACTTCTCGTCCCGCGGCAACACAGGTCGAAGGAGACAAAGAGATAGTAATAGCCACCATGCGGGACGATGAATGGCGCCTCGATCGCCTGCCAGTCCGGCGGCAGCGTTGGATGCTCCGGATCAAACTTCTGCGGCGCCGGATGTTCCGGCTTCACGCGCGATGCCAGCGGGTAAATCGTCGTGTCTTTGTCGGAAGCCATCCCCGTCTTCGCGTTCAGCGCGCGCATTTTGATCCCGGTCCAGAAGCTGCCGAACGCCAGCCAGGCGTGGTGCTTCGCATCCTCGACATAGTTCGGATCGATCGCGTTGAAGTCGTCGCTCTCCTTCGACTCGAGCACCAACCCTTTATCCACCCACTTGTAGTCGGGACTCCTGGGGTCCAGCGTCTTGTTCGTCGCGAGCGCGATCCCGGAAAGATTTCTTCCAAACAGCGAGTACGCATAATAGAGCCGGTATTCGCCATGCTCGTGCGAGATATCCGGAGCCCACAGCTCCTTCGTCCCTGGGCTCCGCTGCTGAATCCACTGCGGAATTGCGTCGAACACATGCCCGCACATGCGCCAGTGCACCAGGTCTTCCGAGCAGCGCTCCGGCAGTTGCCCCCCGCCGGGCGCCTTCCCCGTCGCAAACACGAAGTACGTTGCTCCGTCTTTTGCGATCGAAGGATCGTGTGTAAACCAGTAATCTCCCTGAAGCGAATACGCGCGCGGTTGTTGCGCACGCGCCGCCGAAACCCCGCATAGCAGGAGCCCACAGGCTCCTGCTACCACACTGGCTCTCCAACGCTGCCTCAAACTCGGCCTCCTCTTTGCACTTGCACTATCGATCCAGGGGGATGTCGATCACCTCGATTGTGAGCCCCGGGACCGCATGCTTCCATGTCCCGCCCGCAACCTTCAGCGTCGATTCAACCGGATGAATGAACTCCGGATCGTTGATCGTATTCGTCGCCTCATAGGTCGCGGCGTGCAGCGTATTCAACCTCGCGGTATGTGCACCCTTCGCGCCCTCGAGATCGATCGTCAGCGGCTGCTCCTCATTCGAGGCGTTCACCAACTTCAAATGCAGCACATGATCCTTCGAGTCCACGGTCGCCGAATAGTAGAACCGCTTCCCTCCTCCGCTGATCGTCGTCTTTGGCGTTCCATCGCCCAGATGTCCCGCAAACAGCGCCTGCGCGTAGTAGCTCGGCGAGACATAGCTTGTCGCCGCGTTGAAGCCGATCAGGTTTGTACCCCACTGTCCGCCGTTCACGTTGATCAGCAGCGGAGCATACGCGGCCATGATAATCAGGTCGCTGTTCCGCTCCATTGAGGTCATCCACGCCGCATCGGCCAGCGCGCCGCCGAAGTTCGGCGTCGGCGAGCCCGACAAGGTCGCCCACTCACCGACAAAGATCTTTGGTCCTGTCCGCGGTGCGTCATCGTAGTGGTGCGTAAAGTCCAGCATGTCGCCCCACGGCTTGTAGTAGTGATCGTCGACTACATCCGGCTGCTCGTCAGCGTTAGTTTCTTTTACCGGCATTGTTGCAATCAGTTTGTACTGCGGATACTTCGCTTTCAGCGCCCGCGCAAACTGCGCAAACCGCGCGTCGTAGCTTCCCGAGTGATCGAAGAAGTCCTCATTGCCGATCTCGATATAGTGCAGTGGGAACGGTGCCGGGTGGCCGTCCTTCGCGCGCTCCGCTCCCCACTTGGTGCTCGCGTCGCCCGTCACATATTCAACTTCGTCCAGCGCCGATTGCACATAAGGCTCCAGGTCCGTGCCCGGATTCACGTGCTGTTGCCGCAGCGAGTATCCCGCATAAACTGCCAGCACCGGCTCGATCTTCAGGTCCTCGCACCAGTCCAGAAACTCCAGCAGACCCAGCCCATCCGTCGACCAGTAGCCCCACGGCGCCTGGTGCCCGGGCCGGTCCACCAGCGGACCGATGGTCTCTTTCCAGTTGTACCAATCGCGCAGCGTGTCGCCCTCCAGGTAGTTGCCTCCCGGCAGTCGCAGAAAGGTCGGATGCAGTGCGGCCATGCGTTCCATCAGGTCGGGCCGGTTCCCGTTCGGCCGATCGTGAAACGTCGGCTGCATCAGCGAAGCAAGCTGCATCCAGATCGTGCCCGGATGCGCCACCGTCAGTTCCAGATGGTTCTGCATCGAAACCGCAACCGCGCCGGTCGTGAGCGTGTAGGAATACTGCGACCAGTCGCCGGCGTGCACTGGCACCGTGGCCTCGGCGATGACCGCTCCCGTCCTGTCGTTGATCAGCCTCGCCGTTACCGGACCGATCGAAGCGTCGCTGACCTTCGCATAGAAGGATCCGCGATACGTCGCGCGCGGCTTCAGCGCAATTCCCCAATACCCGGAGTTCGTGAGGCCCGTCTGTGCGCGCTGCGCTGCTGCGCTCACTGTCAGCTTCAAACTGTAGGGCAGTGCTTTGCTCGGCCCATTGCTGCGGTCGATCTCCATCGCGGCTTCGGAATTGCCATGCCGGACCAGGTCCCAGTGCTCCACGCCCTGCCAGCTCCCGCGAAACGTCCGGTTCTGCAGCACCTCCGCATACAGCCCGCCATCGTAGGAATGATTGATCTCCTCGGTCATCATCCCGTAAAGCATCGGGCTTACCGGCGTCGTAATCGTCCCCGAATCAATGGTCAACTGCGCCGGCGGCAGCTCCGCCGGACCGGCCTGTGCCGCACAGGCGAGTGCCGTCCACAACGGCGCAACTCCCAAAACCATCCAGGTCAGGGTCCTCTTCGCGATAGAGCGCATAAAGTGCAAATCTCCTTTCGGGGCAGCGATTCCGCGTCAGCTAGCTTGAAATCGGTTACAAAACGTTGCTCGTCTCCGGGCACGCAGATTGTAGACCACTGGGACGGCAGATTTGAAATGAGCCCTGAAGTAGGGCGAAAAAGCCGTAACCTGATTCGTTCCACCAACCGCAGGGATTCACCTTGTCTCTTTTGCTTGCGAGAGAGTCCGCCTCCGGTCAGGACCTGTTCGGTGGCTGGTCTTCATAAAGACCTGACAAAGGAGATTGCACGCGGCTGGTGGTTTATGCAGTTGCCCTCACCTGTGCGAACAACATACAGATTGAACCGACCGGGTTGCTTCCGTTCAGACCGGAGCTGGCGATGGTGGACTGGATTACACGAGCTCTGCGCGACCATCCGGAGTTAGCGCTGTTTCTTACCTTGGCCGCGGGTTATTGGGTGGGACGCCTCAGAATCAAGAGCTTCACACTGGGCGCGGTTGTAGGTTGTCTTCTCGTGGGCATCGGGGTGGCGCAACTTGGCGTGACTGTGCCCAGCATTCTTGGCAGAACATTCTTTCTGCTGTTCCTGTTCGCCGTCGGTTATAAGACCGGGCCTCAGTTTTTCGGAAGTCTTGGCCGGCAGGCAATTGTGCCAATCATTCTCACCATCGTCTTCTGCGTTGTCGGATTCTTCACGGTATACGTGATAGCGCGAGTGCTCAATTTCGATGCGGGATCAGCAGCCGGACTGCTCTCCGGAGGACTTCTTTCCTCAGAGGCGATGGGAACGGCAACCGACGCCATCGGGCGGCTCGCAGTTCCTGAAGATATTCATCGCGCGATGATAGCGAATCTCACCGTGGGATACGCGGTCACCTATATGGTGGCGCTATTTACGGGCATTTTCGTACTAACGCAGCTCGCGCCGTGGCTGATGAGAATCGATCTGCGAGCGGAGTGCCGGAAGCTCGAAGCCGAACTGGGGATGAAGACAGAGGAACCGGGCGTCGTCTCTGC
>DASYBN010000421.1:0-14714 GCA_036500785.1 Acidobacteriaceae bacterium | reverse complement strand
GAGCATAATCAAGACGCAGTGACGTCTGATGGATGGGGTTATCGGCCACCGCGGGAAGCACGTAATTGTAGAATCCCTGGCTCACCGCTTCATTCGTGAAGTTGGGCGCCGGGAACCAATTCAACAGCTTCTGCATCGTCGGAACAATTTGACCTGGATCTACGACATTCCCCGGGTACTGATGGTTGGTAAGCGGGTTGTATACGGGAATTTGCTCGGTTGTTCCGGGGAAGAAGCTCTGCGAGAAGTCTCCAGTGCGCTCTAATGCGGTGGGCATTCGAATCTCATTCAATCCCTGCGGCACCGTGCTCGGTTCGTTGTCATAAGAAAGGAAAAAGAACAGCTTGCTTCGCGGTCGTTTGTAAACTCGCGGGATGAAAAGTGGACCGCCCAGTGTTGCTGTTATCGTATTGAACCGATAACGGCTCCTTGGTTGACCGGTTAGGTTGTTGAAGTAGTCGTTCGCATTCAGGGCTTCATTCCGGAACGCATACCAAAGAGAGCCGTGAAAATTACTGGCACCCGACTTGGTCGTTACGTTGAGAACCGCGCCTATGGCCTTTCCATATTCCGGTTCATAGCCGCTGACAAGAACCTTGACGTCCTCGATATTTGCGACAACAGCGGGCGCATCATCCCAGCTGTAGTTGCTTAAACTCGAAAAGACCCCGTTCGTGCTGAAATACGCGGCACTCGGGGAACCGATAGCCATGAAACTCGCCTGGGATGAAACGAGGCTCAGCGTGTTGTTTCCGTTGCCCAAATAGGTGGACCCAGGAACGATTTTTGTCAGCGACACGTAATCGTTCCCAAGCACCGGGAGAGAGACGATTTCCTTCGCCGAAATAACAGCGGATTGCTCTGAACTCGTCGTCTCAATGGCCGAACTCTCGGATGAAACCGTGACCACTTCGGTGGTCGGCCCTACTCTCAGGATTAAATCGCCAACAGAAAGACGATCGGCCGTAAGAAGCACAATGTCCCGCGTCTCAAGTTTCGCGAACCCGTTTCTCTCTATAGAGAGTGTGTACGTGCCGGGCCGAAGCCCTGTGAATACAAAAAATCCGTCGTCGTTAGTTTGTGTGCTCTGGCTTGTCATATTGAGCTGATCGACGACGCGCACCGTGGCTCCGGATACGGAACGGTGCTGCTGATCGGATACGGTCCCGCTTATCAGCCCGTTGACGGACTGCGCGAACGCCCGATGAACAGGATTTATGGCGAAGAACGCGACGAGAGCGGTCAGGACCAGAAGCGCTCTGCCCCACTCGATGAACGGACACTGCGAATATTGCCGTACGTGTCGCGCACAAGCCTCAGAAAAGCTCATCGACCGACCTCAGGACTCAGCTGTTCGATCTCTTTGAGGCGCTCAGTATAATCTCGCCAAACGGTCTGGCAACGACTAAAATACCGCAAACGGGCGGAGACTTCTGTCCAGATCGTGCCGCACTGTCGAAAGTGCTATTAGGAGCCGGCGCACAATCCCTGTATGGTGGCCGATAGGAATTTTGGAGGACACACACCGAACGCGATGCACAACCTCAGAACACTTGTCGTTGATGATGTTGCTGACTTCCGGCGACTCCTCTGTTCGATGCTGGAGGAGAGGACTGAGTGCGAGGTGGTCGGCGAGGCGTCCGATGGGCTACAGGCCGTAGAGCAGGCCGAGCAGCTTCAACCAGACCTCGTTTTACTCGACCTCGGTCTTCCGACAATGAACGGTATCGAGGTTGCGCGCCGAATTCGGAAGCTCTCGCCCAATTCCAAGATCCTGTTCGTCACTCAGAACGCCTCTCGCGAAATCGCCCAAGGAGCACTCCGGACGGGCGCGAACGGCTACCTGCTAAAGGCCGAGGCGACGAATCTTCCAGCTGCGGTCGAAACAATTATCCGCGGCGAGCAGTACGTAAGCGGCCGCGTCAAACCGATCTGATCCCTCTCGAGGCCGGAGCTTACTCGGGCAGCAGGCGCTCGCAAGTGCGCATCACTCCGCGCAGTTCGGCGAGGCCGCGGAGGCGGCCGATCGCAGGGTAGCCCGGTTGGGCGTTCCTGTCCCGATCGTTCAGCAGTTGTTGTCCGTGGTCGGCACGGAAGGGTAGGACGAGTGCGTCGCCTGCAATTTTGCGTCTCCGCTGTTCTGTCAGCAGCGCAATGATCGTGTCGATAACATCGGCGTCGCCTTCGAGATGAGATGCCTCGAAGAAGCTTTCTCCATCGGCTTCACGCTGGGTCGAACGCAGATGCGCGAACCAGATGCGATGCGCAAAGCGGCGCACCATCGCCGGGAGATCGTTGTCCGCGCGCACCCCGAGAGCGCCTGTACAGAAAGTGATGCCGTTGGCGTTACCGGGCCATTGGTCGAGCAGGAAACCCAGGTCGGCCGCCGTGCTTACGATGCGCGGAATTCCCAGCAGTGAACGCGGCGGATCATCGGGGTGAACACACAGCCGCACACCCAGCTCCTCCGCGACCGGGCAAACTGCCTTCAGGAGCTCGGCGGCATTGGCGCGAAGGCCGGCTGCATCGAATGCGCGATAGCGCTCAATGCCTGAGCGAACCTCATCGAGGGTGAAAGACCCGTTGCCACCGGGAAGTCCCTGCAGAATGGTGGCCAGCAGTTTTTGCTGCTCGGCTGCCGGCATGGAACTGTACAGGTGATGAGCCGCGCGACAGCGATCCTCCCCCCAACTCTCTTCCGCTCCTGGCCGTTTCAAGATGTAGAGATCGAAGGCCGCGAAGGCCGTGGCATCGAATCGCGTACACGTGCCGCCATGGGGCAGCGGGAAATCAAGCTCGGTTCGCATCCAGCTGAAGACCGGCATCAGGTTGTAGGCCACCACCCGAATGCCGCACTCGGCAAGATTGCGAAGAGAGGCGATGTAATTGTCGATGTCCTGTTGAAAGCCGGGCTCACGCAGCTTAATGCGTTCGCTCACATCCAGGCTCTCGACAACAGTCCAATCCAGCCCCTCCGCTCGAACTGTCTGCTGGCGTTCGCGAATCTTTTCTATCGGCCACACAGCCCCGATTGGCACGTCGTGCAGGGCGGTAACAATGGCATCTGCACCGGCCTGCCGAGCATCCGATAAGGTCACTTTGTCCTGCGGCCCAAACCATCTCCAGGTTTGCTGCATCCATTCACCTCTGTGGCCCAACGGCGCTTCGAACTTTCAATTTCGATCGCCGTTCGTGAGCAAGAACTGCCGCACTCCCGCGGCAGGAATTACGATGCGATCCTCTGCACCCGCACCGTTAAGCACCAACGTGTTCTCGGCGATCTCTACAGTCTTTACGTTGCGCAATTGGCTGGGAATCGTGGCGAGACACGCGACGTAGCGGGCGGCGTGCATACCGCCTGCAGGAACCACCCGCGCAGAAGGCGTTTCGAAGAGAGATCCCATCGCGCGGATCGCCGCCTTTCCGAGCGGCATCGGCGTAGAGCCAAACTCCATACCCCTTATTTTCGCAGTTCCCCGCCAAGGGGCAGCCGTGCGCGCGCCGTTCTCTTCCCAGATCGCAATCCAGGGGAAATCCTCTCTGCGGAAACAATAGAGAAGAGCAAGACGGAGTTTCCAATTCAACGCGACGATAAACCCGATCTGTTTCGCCGGATGGACGCGCGCAGCCAATACAAATCCTTTGCTCCGGCTCTGAAACGGGAGTCGCAGGTCCTGCTCACGATTCAGTAATGTGCGGGCCCGCGGCCACGCAAACTCTGCGTTGTCCGGCAGCAGTGCTTTGCCTTCGTAGCCGAGCGGCCAGGTTCTGCACGCATCTACAGATGCCTCTACGCAACTTTGCCCACGCGCAAGCAACGGCGGCCCGAGAGTGACATGTTGCACCCAATGCAACTCACGGCTGGCGGAGCCCGTATTGACGAGTTGCTCGTGGACGAACAGCGCACTCTGGCCTTCTCCGAGCCTTAGATTGCGGGAGAAGTGCAGCTTTGCCCTGGGTAACTCGACCTCCATCGTGCAGCCATCGGATGTGGGGGTCATCTTCCATGTCTGCAGACATGCTTCTCCATGCAGAGTGGCGCCGCGCGCTTCGTCCTCGGTATCTGGAGGGCCAAAGGTATCGAGGCACAACGCTTGCCCTGTGAATCCGGCCAGGAACGGACCCGCCGGCGTCCCGCCATACTGTTCGCTGAGCTCGGCAAAATGTTGAGAATCAGGATCCGCGGTGGGCCACGGCGCCTCCCAGAGCGCATTGCACGAAGAGCCAAGCGCATTAACCAAACGTAATTCGGCCAAGTGCCCTCCTCCCGCCAGCGCAACCGCGCGCAGAACTCCGTTATCAAGCGCGATAGCATCGCGATTCTTCCAGCGCGTGAAATGAGCCTTAGTAGTCATCCCGCAGTTTTATTGTTGCTTCCCTACCGATCCGGTTCCTTCGCTCTGGAAACCCATGCCTCCTGTAGGCACAAGCATGCCTCCATCGACGACGAGAGTGGCGCCCGTGATGAACGATGCCCAATCGCTGGCGAGAAAAACGATCGCGCGCGCAATCTCGAGAGGCTGAGCAATTCTGCCGAGGGGATGAGCGCGGGCGCATCCCTCGAGCACAGCCTCCGGATCGGGCGCCAGGTTCGCCGCAGAGCGTAGCATCGGCGTATCCACCGCACCGGGCATGACGCAATTAGCGCGCACGTTGCGATTTGCGAAGTCGAGCGCAATCGAGCGACTGAGCCCCACCAGCGCATGCTTGGCCGTGACGTACGCCGCGGAACCCGCCACCGCGGTAACGCTCTGCACCGAGCCGACGATTACGATTGAGCCTCCGCCCGCCGAGAGCAGGTATGGCAACGCGAAACGCACCGCATGAAAGCAGCCGTCTACATGCACGGCAAAGATTTCGTCCCACTGTTCCATGCTCGTCGTCAGTACATCTCCATAGCGCTGAATACCGGCGCTGTGCACCAGCACATCAATGGCTCCGTATTTTCGAGCTACCGATTCAATGGCGCTTTGCGCAGCGTCGGCGCTGGACAGATCACAGGTGTGAAAGCTGCTGGTATAGCCCTGCGCTTCAAGCCGCTGCACCAACTCCTGGCCCTGGGCGCGGTCAAGATCAAGAATAGCGACGCGCGCACCCAGTTCGCATAGCAGCTGAGCGGTGGCTGCGCCAATGCCGTTGGCGCCGCCCGTGACCACAGCGGTCTTTCCAGTGAAGGTAATGTTCATAGATCCTCACTCGCCCATCGAGATTAGAGGCTGTTGCCGGAAGTGAAGAATTGCGGCATCCATCGCGCGGAGTTGGCCGATCATTTCTGCCTCGATGTCGCCCGTTCCATCACAGGCTTACGAGCCGTTGGCCAGGGATGCCCAAATGCACTCGTCCTATATGCCAGCGGCCCAGATTAGCGATATAGAGATCCTCCAGCGCCGGACCGCCGAAAGCGGCATTCGTGGGCCGTGCAATGCGCGTACCCTCCGGATCGGAGGCGAGAAGTTGAACGTTGCGCTGCGGACTCACAACATAGATACAGTCGCTGGCATAACAGGTTACGTAAAGATTGCCCAGCGCGTCCAAGGCCAGCCCATCCGGGATGCGCGCCAGGTTCTTCGCGTACACCTCCGGCTCTCCCAGGCTCAGATCGGGCAGAATCGGGATACGCAGCACATGGTCGCGCTGGCTCTCCACGAGATACAGGAATCGATCGTCAGCACTCATCGCCAAGCCATTGGGAAATGCAAAGGGGCCTGCCACATGTTCCACCCGGCCATTTTTCCTACGACGATAGAGACAGCCGTTCCCCCGATCCCATTCTCCCGAATCGGTGAAATAAAGATTTCCCTGGTGGTCGAACACCGAGAAGTTTGGAGTTACGATCGGTCGATCGCCCACCCGATCGATTGTCTCCAGAACTTTTCCGCTCCGATCGAGCTTCATCAGCGCATGCAGGCCGGAGTTGCAGACCCAAAGCTCCTGGCGGGCAGAGAAGGTCAGCCCCAGGCAGAACCCTCCCAGACGCACGATCTCTTCAGAACGGCCTGTCGTATCGATCCGATAAATCTGTCCCAGTTCGCCGCCTGCCCAGAGAGCCTGCTCGTTGTCGAATGCCAGCCCTTCAGGGTGGTCCAGCCCGTCGCAGAAGACGGTGAATGCCTCTTTCGGATGCATGGGCTGACCGCCATGGACGGTCGCGGCGTTCTCGAAATTCGCAGACATTGTTCTATCCCTTCAGGCATCTCGCCTTGCAGCCCAGAGACGGCTCGATGCGAAGTTGGCGGCCCGCAACACGGCCAGGCTATGCCCGGATGATCTGGATACCCATGTTGCGAAAGGGTGCAATCATGGCGTCGGTGGCGTCCGTGTCAGTCACAATCGTGTGCAGACTGCGGGACTGGCAGATTCGCCAATTCGCTACTTTGCGCAGCTTTGAATGATCCACAACGGCGATGTTGCGGCGCGCATGTTCGAACATTGTGCGGCAAAGTTCCGCTTCATCCTGATCGAACGAAGTTGCTCCCCAATCCGCGTCAAGTCCATCGGCGCCGATAAATAGCGTATGGATCAAAATGTTGTCGAGGCTGCGAACCGCGTGCGGCCCCACCAACGAAAACCATTCCCCGTGGAGCGTGCCGCCAGTAACGAACACTTTGATGTCTTTGCGCTTGGCAAGCTCCATCACGACGTTTGCGGTATTGGTGACGACGGTCAGGTTGTAGTTCATCGGCAAAGCACGCACTACAGCGATTGCGGTAGTTCCGGGCGTGACGGCGATGGTTTCGTCAGGCTCGATGAGTGCAGCGGCCGCGTATCCAATGCGCCGCTTTTGATCCGCCTGCCGCTCCACCTGCATGAGGAAGGACCGGTCGCGACGAAACGGCTCGTAGAACAAGGGTTGAATCGGCACTGCTCCGCCGTGGGTGCGATGGAGCAGACCTTTCCGCTCCATTGCGTCCAGATCCCTGCGGATAGTGACTACGGTCACGTGCAGTTGCTCACTCAGAGCATCCACCGAAACGGATCCTGTCTTGTGGAGCACATTCAGGATGGCTTGATAGCGGGTCTCCTGCTTGCCCTTGGCTTCCGGTTCCCGTTTGTTTTTCAAGCCCTCACCTTTGCGCTTCGATCAACGTGCAGACCAATGTTATTTCTCGACGGGCCCATGAACAAGAATGTATTTTCGTTTTCCCAAGGCTGATCGACCGCAATCAGCGAGAGGCGTGGGCCCCCTGGTTGTCGATCGAGTAGGTCTTCTCGTGGTGACGGAATCCGCGCAGTTCCGCCTTAGGATCGAATTGGGCGAGCCGGGATTCGACTCGCAGGTCGTCAAGTGAGACATTCACTCCAAAGAGAGTGTCGATCACCATGTCAGTGAATGCGCCGCCGGCTATGCAGCACCATTCATTGATATAGGGAGGATCGTTCGGACACTTGAACGCGCCGCCTTTCAGTGGGGGCCACACGTCTTCGACGAAGTGCGCCTGCCCGATCGGTCCCTGGTTGCCTGCTTTGGCCACTTCGCGCAGCCAACCCGCAATTTGCTCCTCCGGCATGCCGAGCCGATAGAGCGCCTTCGCGGACATCGGCGGCCACGACGCGTACGCACCGATACAACTGTGGTCGGGCCGGATGTTCCACGTCGCGTCGGAATCACCGGTCGAAAGCGCGCGCATCCATTTGCCTGTGCGGAGCTGGGTCCAAAAGAAGCGCGTCATTTCCGTCCGCTGCGCAGGAGCGAGATCGGCGGCCATATTGGACGCGACAGCGAGGAAGTCGTAGCAGTGGCGGACCTCATTGAACGTGCCGTCGAGCTGTCCTGCCCGCCACCAACCCTTCCCTTCAACGTAAAGAAGGCGATTGATGCGCTCAGCCAACTGCTTGCTTTTGAAGCGGAGTTCGTTCGCACGTGCGCTCTCTCCGCGGCGGTCCAGCAGTTCAGCAACAAAGCGCATGCTGGAGACGTTGCCCGCATTGATCCCTGCGACTTCGTGCAGATAGGTGCTGACAACTTCGAGCAGGTTCTCGATGTTTCCGTAGTCAGCGAGGCCCCGGTCGGTGTGGATCAGCTTTTCCCAATAGAGTGCGTGGTCGCTCAGATGATCGAGTACGGCTTTTCCATTGACGGAGCGGTCGAGCCAAGCGAAGTCGCCAGTGACGCGCAGGTAATCGCGCGCGCAGCCGACGATGGCCACATCGTTGACGGCGTACCAGGGACCGACGGCCGTGCCGCTGACGTAATCCGTCGCGAGATGCTGGTGCATGTCCTGCGCGAACCAGACCTCAACGATATTGCGCAGCGCCGCGGGATCCAGTAGCGCTAGACTCAGGCCGGTAAGCGATGTGTCCCAGGGGAACGAGAGCGTCGGGAGGGTGTGGCCGCCCAGAGTGAGATATACGGGGCCGTACTTCGAGTCTGGCGATGAACGGCGGGCGCTGATGAGGTTGCGGATGCCGGCGAAGTACAGGTTCCACAATGTCTCGTCGTCCGTGTGCAAGGTTGGCAGGTGGCCGGAGAAGAAGGAATTTCCGGGTGTAAACAGCGCACGGAGCATGCCGGCATAGAACTGTTCATTTTCTTTTTCGGCATCAGCGAAGGTGGCCTGAAGGTGATCGTGAATTCGATTTGCCTCTTGGGCTGTATCGGCGATCGCATTTACGTACTGAAAGCTTTGCGTCTCGCCGGGTGCAAGCTGGAGCTCATATTGAAGTACGTGACCTCCGTGGAGCCCCTGGGCAACGGGATAGATACCCTGCGCGGACGCTGCCTGTGATTGCTGCGCGATGAACGTGATCCGGCTGTTCGCCGCATTCCATTCCTGGCGATTCCCGCCCTCACCGGGGCAGCCGGCCATCCAGAATGTGGTCTTCTTTATAACCGCAGCCTGCATGTTGAAGCCCAGGGTGAGCTTCTGCCGTTCCGGGGAGATGTTCGTTAACTCGATGTGCTCGACGACAGCACGCTGCTTGACTGGCATGAACGTGCGGGTGCGTATGCGAAGGCCGTTGACCGTCTGTTCGCGGTCGACGCGTTGCGGAAACCATCGATACTTCACTCGATTGCCCGGCGGGGGCGCAATCGAAAGCAATTGACCATTCACTACGAGTTCACAGGAAGAAAGCAGGCCGGGACTCCAGGTGACATCCGGCACGCCGCAACACGCATATGGCGGAAAGGTGATGCCGGTTACGCCGGAGACGGACTTTGACACCTGACCGTAGCCCCATTCATTTGCGAACACGGGCATGTTGAACAGATCGGTGAAGCTGTACTCCATCTCGGCGCTTGCGAGATCATCGGGGCCCGGAGTGGACGTGAGCCCACGCGGAATCTGCGCGGAAGCCCTCGTCATATCGCTCGCGCTTGCCAGCGCCGCACCGCTTAACTTGAGAAAGGAACGGCGGCCGAGGTTCCAGCGCCCTTCCGAGAAACGATGTGACATGCGAGCCCTTTCAACGAACAGGAGTGCCCGGAACAGCTGATCGTTCGAGGTGAAGTTTTCTGGAGAGCACATCCAGAAGGTTGGGGATCGAGTTATCCCAGAAGGACCATGTGTGTGCGCCGGGCAGTTCGTGGTATTCGTACGCGACGCCGCGCGACCAGATCTCCTCGATGACATGGCGATTCGATGAAAGCAGTGGATCGGCTGTACCGCAGTCGAGGAGCAAGTAGGGCGTCTTCGCAGGGTCAGCTGCGGCGATCAGCGTGTCGAGATTATTCTCCGTACGGGTTGGGCTTCCCGGCGGACCGAATGCCTCATCGGTGCTGGGCTTGAGTTGCGGCAATACCTGCTCGATGCCGGACGGCCCGGCGAAGGCGCCACTGATGCTCGCCGTGAAGCTGAACAGATCCGGGTGACGAAGCGTTAGCAACAGCGCTCCATAGCCGCCCATCGAGAGGCCCGCGATGGCGCGTTGATGAGAAGAGGCGATGGTGCGGTAATGGCCGTCGATCTCGGCGATCAGGTCGTCAGCAACGTAATCAGCATAACGATCGTTGGGATTTGTCGCAGAGTTCACGTACCAGGAGTTGAGCGCTTGCGGAGTGACAATGATGAGCGCATAGCGCGATGCCAGCTCAACCAGGTGAGTGAGCTTGACCCAGTTGGTCTCATCGCCCTGCCAACCATGCAGAAGATACAGAACCGGATAGCGCTGCTCTCCGGATGCATACCCGATGGGCAGAACGATCTCGTATCGCATCTGCCGCTGAAGCGCAGCGCTGAAGAAGCTGCGCTGTTCGACGGCATCTCCTTCCGCGCGCGGAGAGGACCTCCGATGCTGCGCCCTGCTTTGAGGCAGCAGGGATACCATCAGCAGGATTACCCCGATGTAAATCGATTTCACAGCAAACCGCATCGACACCTCAGAAGCTTGCACGTGACAACACGATGACTGCGGCGACCAATGCAAGGACCGCAAATCCTTGTACGCGGAAGGCGTTCCTGGTCGCGCCGCGCCACTCGCCTGTCCATACGCCGAGCAGGGTTGCGACGATCACGATGAGCGACATGAATAACGGCCAGCCAACCACCGGACCCAATTCACCAAGGAACGTGGTTGCGATGCCATAGAGAATGCTGCTGCCGAACCAGAGGACCCCCATAGCAAAGGCAAGCAACAAATTGCGACCGAGGGTCGAGGCGGTATAGTTCGCCGCGGTCCTGCGCTTCGTCAGCAGATAGATGCAGTACAGCAGGTTCGGCAGTGCACCGCCGGCCATCAGCGGAACCCAGATTGCATCCGTGGTCCAGAGCGAGTTTGCCCCATGGGTCGCGGCCGTGGCGGCGAGAGGAGCGCCGTAAGCGAAACCAACGTTCATCATGGAGGCGCAGACGCCGCTGGTGATCGCCATGACCAACCCAGCAGCCATGGCTGAATTCTTTGCAGTGCCCGCCTGTTTTCCGCGATCACGAATGGTGCCGGCAACAGCGCTTGCGGCGACACCGAGTAAGACCAAAGCGATGCCGATCAGTGACATCACTCCGCCACGAGTGAACAGGCGGTCAGCATGGAGACGGATGAGGGGAATCAGGCTTCCCATCGCCGCCGAGAGGCCGAGCACGATGGAAAAGGTGAGTGCGATACCGATCTTGTCGAGCGCTAACCCAAACAGCACCTGGGCCACTCCCCATGCTGCCCCGGAGAGCGCTACCAGAAGGACGACGTGACTGTTTGCCTGCAGGATGCTTGCGAAGGAGGGTATGGTCGCGAGCGCCAGAGCAACGGGCAGAACAAGCAGGGCGAAGAGGCTCCACAGCAGCCACGTGTTTTCCCATGCCCAGGAGCGAACGAACTTCATCGGCAAGGCGAAGCTCGCGTTCATCACGCCGGCGAAGATGAGCAGGCACATTCCACCTGCAGTGTTTTGCATTCCGTCCCTCTTACACGTGTAGCAGAGTAACGCGAAATCGAAAGACCGCCCGCTTGAGACGGGCGGTCCTGTCGAGTTCGTTTAGAAGAGCAGCTTGACCGAGAACTGGGCCTGGCGCGCCGTACCGTTGCCAATTGCACCGTTGCCGGTCTGGTTGGCGACGGTGGATGCCGTCACTCCGAAGTTGGGGTTGAGCGCCGGTGTGATCACGCCGGTGAATGCGTTTTGAGTTCCGCACTGAGCCGGTGTCGTCGCAGTCGCGGGGAGGACAGCGGTGCAGATACCGCCGTCCGGGTTTGCGTAGTTCGGGTGGTTGAGGATGTTGAACAGGTCGGTGCGGAACTGAAGCTTTAGCCTCTCGGTAAGCTCGAAGTTCTTCATCGCCGAGAAGTCCCACTGGAAGAAGCCAGGGCCGCGCAGCGCATTGCGCGGGACGTCGCCCGCGTTCTCGCCCCATGTGCCGTCATACGCCGGGGGAACCTGGAACGCCGCAGCATTGTAGCTTCCGGCCGGCGTCAGCCAGGTGACGTGCGGAAGGTAGACATTCTGGCCGGGAACGTAGTTCGGACGCACCGGGTTGCCGAAGAATCCGCTCACCAGCGTGATGTTTTCCGGCAGACCGGAACGCGCCTGGAAGATGCTCGAGAGCTGCCAGCCGCCACCCACGAGCTTCTCCCAGGTTGACCGGTCGTGCAGATCGGAGAAGTCATAGACCACGCTCGCACTCAGGTTGTTGCGCACATCGATGTCACCGTTCGACCGATCAGCCTTGGGATCGAATGGATTGGAGAACCCGCTGAATACGTTCACCATGTCGTCGAACTCGTGCGACCAAGTGTAGTTAAGCGAAGAGTTCAGGTGGTGATAGTTGCGACGCACCTGTACCTGCAGCGCCTGGTAGTTGGACCCAAGGTTGTCACCGAGGTAGTTCTCCGACGCGTATCCGCTGTACACCTGCGAAACACTCGTGAACGGATTCGCCGGATTCTCATTGATCGCGGCGAAGTTTACGCCGGCCTGCTGGTGAATGACTCGATTGGCGCTGTAGTTGATCACCGCAACAAACTGCTGGGGAAGTTGCTGCTCGACCCCAAACAGCCAGTTGAGCGCATTCGGATCCTTGGGTTGCCGCGGGAACGAATAGACAACCTGCGTGCCTGCCGTAACCGGCGGGTTGGGTGAAGGGAACGCAATCGAGTAACCGCCGAAGAGCGCGTCGAACACGTTTGCGTTGTAGCTGGCATAGGCCGGGTTATTTGATGAGAGATTGAAGCTTAGCCACATGGGCAGATAGAACATGCCGCCGTAGGCGTGGAAGACCGTTTTGCCCTTGCCGAATGGGTCGTACGCTAAACCGATGCGAGGAGCGATGTCGCCCTTCGGAGCGGTGTACATCGGCTGATTTGCCGGAAGGATTGTCTGCGATGCGATGTCGAAGTTCTGGAAATGATTGTGATTTTCCTGCCAAGTGGTGTTGTAGTCGTAGCGCAGTCCAAGGTTCAGCACGAGCTGGCGCGTAACGTGCCAGTTGTCCTGGATATAGAAGTCGTACTCGGTATTGTGCATACCCAGTGAGCCTGCGTAGCCGATCTTCTGCAGCACGAACGGATTGTTATTCTCCAGATCGCTGATGTCTGCATAGTCGTAGGTTTGCTGGGGCTGGAGTGCCTGCACCTGCCGATTGACGCGGATCTGCGTGCCGAACTTCAAATTGCTGGTGTGCAGTACCTTCGTGACGTTATCGAAGAACTCGTACGTGCTGTAGGCGTTGTTCTGATTGAACGCACCTGCGCCGGGCAGCGAGCCGAGATCAACGAAAAATCCAGCGATCGTGTAGTACGGCTTTGGTGTGTTCGAGGCTGTGTTCGAGAAGAAGCGCGTGTAGGCGAGGCTAGCGTCGTTCAACAGCGTGGGACTGAAGGTGTGGGTCTCGTCGATCTTGAACAGCTGCGTGCGCAACGCCTGGGGCGACACCTGACCGACGTTGGGGCCATAGGTGTGCTCCGTGTCGGAGTCGTTGATGTTGTAACGGACCATAAGCCGATCCGCGTCTGATGGGTTGTAATCCAAACGCATTGAGCCCGTATCTTCGCGAAGAACATCGGAGAGGTTCACGGGCGAAAGCACAAGCTGCGCGCCGCCGGCGTCTATAGGTGACCCGGGATAAGCGCAGGACGCTGGAGTGGGGATGACATCGCAGGCGGCAGGCAGCGGCGCAAGCTGCTGCAGAATGGGCTGCATCGACGGGACGAACTGTGACCGCACATAGGCGCTGACCGTGTGGTTCAGCGGCTGAATCGTAGTCACATGCTGGCGCGAGCCCTCGTAATTCGTAAAGAAGAAGAGCTTGTTATGAACGAGTGGGCCGCCGAGATTTGCACCAAACTGATTCAGCTTGAGCGGCTGCTTGGGGCCGGTTTCGAAGTAGTCGTGAGCATCAAGAGCATCGTTGCGGAAGAATTCGAATACGGTGCCGTGAAACTGGTTGGTGCCGCCCTTGGTGATGATGTTCATCTGCGGTCCAAGCGAGTGGCCGGTTTCAGCACTGTAACCGTTGTTCGCGAAGTCGATTTCCTGAATGCTGTCGATGCTGGAGCGCGTAATGTGAGGCTGCTCCTGGCCCTCGGTGTTCAGGAAGCCGGTGATGTCGCCGCGCACCGCGCTCTGTCCATCCACCGTGATGTTCAAGCCGCTGAAGATGTTCTCCAGGCCGTTTACGCTGCCCTGGAATTCCGGCGCGGATCCAACCGATCCCGGCGAGATCTCCAGAAAGGCATCCACATCTCTTCCGTTCACTGGAAGGTTTGCGACCTGGTGAGAATTAAAGGTCTCGCCGCTGACCGTGGTTTCCGTATTGACGCTGGTTTCTGTACCGGTGACCGTCACGGTTTCCGAGACCGCGGCGGCAGAAAGCTTCATCGTTACGTGGACGGCTGCACCGACGTTCAGGACGATGTTCCTGCTGGTCGCATTCCCGAACCCGGCGGCCGAAGCGGTGACCGTATAGGTGCCGAACGGAAGATCCGTTGCACTGAAGGCGCCTGAACCGTTGGTCGTCAGGGTCACAGAACGGCCGGTGCCCACATTGGTGACGCCGATCGTCGCATTGGGAATCGCAGCGCCTGAGGTGTCGACGGCAATTCCGTTCAGCGTGCCAGTGTCGAACTGTGCAGCCGCCACGAGCACGGCGCAAACCATAAAACACAGCAGACGCAGAAAAAAGTACGTAAGAGGCTTCCTGCTTCCCCTTACCAGAGCACGAATTTGCATGTGAAACGACCTCCCCAAACTTGACGCGAGAATCTTCTGTTGCGAGACGCGAGAATCCTATGACAGCCAAATAACGGTAGTCAAGCAACAAGTTTCGTTTCCTATAAAAACGAACAGT
>DASYBN010000420.1:0-5441 GCA_036500785.1 Acidobacteriaceae bacterium | reverse complement strand
GTATCAAGCGGCCGGTGGATGAGTACACGCTGAAGCTGCAGGTGACGAAGCTGACGATTAATCAGCCGCTGGCGAATGATCAGTTTGAGCTGAAGATTCCGGCGGGGGTTAAGGTTCAGCAGATGGATTGAGCTGGTGCTGGTGGGGATCGGTTCAGTTATGAGTTGCGAGTTTTGGAGTTGAGAGCCGGGCAAGGCAGAAGCAACGGCAAGAACAAGAACAAATGCGGGGATCCTTCGGCTCCGCGCCGATGGCGCTTCGCTCAGGATGACAGTCGTGGGGGGCGGGATCCTTCTACTTCGCGTCACGTTGTGACGCTTCGCTCAGGATGACAGTTTAGGTGGGGGCGGGATCCTTCGACTTCGCATTCGCTGCGCGAATGCTCCGCTCAGGATGACAGATTTGTGGAAGGCGTTCTCGCGGGTGGAAGGATGGATCAGGCGAGGCCGGCGCGGTGGGCGTGGCTGGCGATCTGGTGATTGATTTCCAGTGCGAGGGCGAGTGCGGCGCGGCCGGCTTGGCCGGTGACGCGTGGCTGCGTGCGATTGCGGACGGCGGTGAGGAAGTCTTCGAGCTCGAGACGGAGTGGTTCGGCGTGGGGTGGGTCAAGCTTTTCGAGTGAGAGGCCGCGCGAGGGGTGCGCGGTTTCGGCTGCGCTGGGTGCGGTGAGTTGGGCGAGGAGCGTGGGGTCGACCTTGATGGTGAGGAGCTCCTGGCGGGCGAAGTCGAGCGAGAGGTATTCGTGCGGCTGAAAGAGGCGGAGCTTGCGGACCTGCTCGGTGGAGACGCGGCTGGCGGTAAAGTTGGCGACGCAGCCGGAGTCGAACTCGACGCGGACGTTGGCGATGTCGACTTTGGGTGAGAGCACGGGAAGGCCGACGGCGCGGACTTCTTTGACCGCGGAGCTGGTGAGCGCGAGGACGATGTCGAGGTCGTGAATCATGAGGTCGAGGACGACGTCGACATCGAGCGAGCGCGGCGTAAAGATGGAGAGGCGATGGGCCTCGAAGAACATGGGGCGCGTGATGCGCTGGGCGGCGGCGGTGACGGCGGGATTGAAACGCTCGAGGTGTCCGATCTGCAGGATGCGCTGGTTGCGATGGGCGAGCGCGAGGATGCGATCGGCTTCTGCGAGCGAAGCGGCGAAGGGTTTTTCGATGAGGACATCGACGCCGGCGGTGAGGAGCTGCTCCGCGACGGATGCGTGATGGATGGTGGGGACGCAAACGGACGCGGCGTTGAAGAGGGATACCGCGTTCGGCGCGTCGTTTGCGTGGAGAGCTTCGTCAACGGAGGCGAAGGCGGGGATGTTGTAGAGCGCGGCGAGCTCGGAGCGGCGGGATGGGTCGGGCTCGATGAGCGCGGCGAGGGAGAGCTCGCC
Source organism: Acidobacteriaceae bacterium (assembly GCA_036500785.1). GTDB lineage: Bacteria > Acidobacteriota > Terriglobia > Terriglobales > Acidobacteriaceae > Granulicella. The sequence continues at coordinate 4,060 of DASYBN010000420.1, read as the reverse complement.
GGGGTGTGCGGTCTCGAGCTCGCGATAGACGCGGAGATGGTTGCGGCCGAAGGCGCCTGCACCGACGACGGCGACGCGAACTGTGGATGGGGGCAAGGGCTACTTCTTTGTGGCGGGCGTGGAGGATTCGACGGCTTCGCGGCAGCGGGCGTAGAGCTCGAGCAGCTGGGTGACCTGGTCTTCGGACTTGGCGGCGCTGGGCGAGACGAAGCCAGGAGTTGCGCTGGCGGAACGGCCGACGTTCGCGTGCGGCGCAATGAACTTGAGCAGATCGAGGGCGATGTCTTCGGAGCGGCGAGCCGAGTTGGTGCTGATTTCCATGAAGCGATGGTAGCGGTTCGAGAATAGCCGCGCAACGCGCGATTGTGACTGGCGAGCTGTGGTGCGGGTGCGAACGCAATTCGGGGATTTCTCCACTCCACCCCGTTCGACTCGCCTGCGGCTCGCTCAGGGGCTTCGGTCGAAATGACACGGTCTGGGGGATCCAACTCATCTATTAGAGGTGAGACGTGGGGCGCCCGGTGTGGCCGACCACGAGAGTTTTGGAACCAAAAGGCGGGAATGCGAGGGGCTATGCGAGGAGTGAGACAGGGAGTGACCCTGGTGACGGTGCTGGTTGCGTTGCTGGGAGCGTGGGCGGGAGCGGCCGCGCAGGTGGCGACGACGACGATTCAGGACACGGTGTATCACGCGGATGGAACGCCGGCGAGCGGAACGGTGCTGGTGAGCTGGCCGACGTTCACGACGGCGGCGGGACAGGCGGTCGCGGCGGGTAATACGTCGGCGACGATTGCGGCGAATGGGGCGTTGTCGCTGGCGCTGGCGCCGAACTCGGGCGCGACGCCGGTGGGGACCTACTACACGGCGGTGCTGCATCTCGACGATGGAACGACGAGCCAGCAGTACTGGGTGGTTCCGGTGAGTGCGACGCCGGTGACGCTGGCGACGATTGAGAACCAGGTTCTTCCGGCGAGCGTCGCGATGCAGACGGCGTCGCGTGCGTATGTGGATGCGAAGATTGCGGCGGTGACGAGCGGGACGACGACCACGGGCACCACGTCGTATGTTCCGACGACTGGCGGAACGATGACGGGGCCGCTGGTGTTGCCGGCTGATCCGGTAACGGCGGATCAGGCGTCGGATAAGCATTATGTGGATACCAACATCACACAGGTGACGGCGGGGCTGGGGCAGAAGGTGAGCCTGGTGCCGACGGCGGGGCAGACAGTGTCGCAGCCTGCGGGCACGCAGCTTGGAGTGAATGCGCTGAACGGAGTGCTATATCCGAGTCAGATGCAGACCGGCGACGGCGGCAACGGGATCGCGAATGCGGTTGCCGATTGTGGAACGACGACGGGATGTTTGATCACGGTGGATCCGAGTTACGCGTCGGGCGAGCCGGTGCTGAGCACGGCGCTTCCGGCGACGGGACACGTTGTGGACCTGCGCGGAGGCGAAGACACGGAGACGTTCGTGAATCCGGCGAGCAGCATCGCGGAGACGCTGAATCAAACGACGACGCAGACGGATGCGAACTCGGCCACTGCGGGGAATGGAATCGGAACGACGCGGCTGACGCTGAGTGTGTCGAATACGGTGGAGGCGGGCGGATCGAATCAGTTGCCGGGCAACATTGAGAATCCGCCGTATGGGAAGTCGAACTACGCCGTCGCACAGCAGACGGGCAACTACTTCAGCGAAGGGCAGCACGTGCAGGACCAGCACGTGACGAACTGCTATGCAGTGGGTGATTGCCTGGAAGGAAGTTGGACGCTGATGAGCTCGGGCGGCTACAGAGACATGGCGGATGAGGGAGCGCATCCGTTCGATCTGCAGGTGATGGAAGACTACAGGGTGTTCCAGGGAACGTGCTCGAGCGGATGCACGACGGGATCGACGCAGGTGAGTGTGAACGCGACGGCGGGCGGCGGGACACAGGGCGAAGGCCGCTTTCTGATGGACAAGAATCCGGCGAAGACGATCAGCACGGGGCAGATCGTTGGAGGCGGCGCCGGTGTGTTTTCGGAAGGGAACTTTACGGGCACAAGCTTTCCGTTGAGCGTGTTTCTGCAGACGGCGGCGGCGGCGATGTCGCAGGCGAAGGTGATCGCGCCGGGAACGGTGACGCTGCCGATCACGACGAGCGGAGCGCCGGCGGGATTTGCGATGAATACGAGCCAGCTGCCGGCGAACTCGGGTGTGGCGTGCATTGCGGATACGAACGACAGCCGCTTTCCGAATTTCGAGACGGCGAACTATACGGTTGTGGATGCGAGCCACATTACGCTGACGCTGAACAAGGTGCATGCAGCGAATGCGGTGATTGCGGTAGGTGGCCTGTGCGGCTACGGGCTGGAGCAGACAGCAGACACGTCAGGGGCTGTGCGGCAGATCTTTCCTGTGATCGGATCGGTGAGTGCTACGGAGCTGTATTACGCGCAGGCGAGCACTGGAGTGATCGGGTGGGCGGGCGCGCCGAGCACGAGCGGGTTTGAGAACGTGTCGCTGCAGGTGAGCTCGATTGCGCGCAGCAACAATGTTGTGACGGTGACGCTGTCCGGCAGCATGCCGATCGATGTGAACGGGCTGACGATGACGGTGAGCGGCGTGTCGGATGCGACGTACAACGGCAGCTTCCAGGTGACTACGACAGGATCGAACCAGCTGACGTACAGCGACTCGGGCGCGAACAGCACGAGCAGTGGCGGAACGATCACGTATCTGAATGGAAGCTATGTGCTGTATCCGATGGCGGAGGTGCTGGGCGTTTACGACGCGAGCACGAAGCAGATTGACGGACAGCTTACGCTGGCACCGAACACGGTCGCATGGGCGGCGGGCGATGCAGTTGAAGAGCCGCACTTCTATCAGCAGCTGACGGCCGCGGATACGGAGTTCATCACGCAGTATGTTCCGCGCCCGATCCAGTACTCCAGCGCGGGCAAGCAGTACCAGGGGCAGGTGGGACCGGGTATGCGCGGATGGGAGATCAACAACGCAGTCGCGGCGAGCAACTACATCGGTGGCGGAGGAACGCATGCGCTGCCGGACGACGCGTATGAGGTTGCAGGACCTTGGACGAATGACTTTGAGGTGGATGCAGGCGCGACGGCTGTGATTCGCGCGCATTGCAATCTGCATGGATGCAACCGGTGGAACTCGGGGTATTCGCTGTTTGAGCTGGACTCGGCGACGGGCCAGGACTTTCTGTCGTACAACCCGAAGTCGTCGAGTGCGTCATGGTTGCTGGGGGGCCAGTACTTCACGTTTTCGCCGAGCGGTTTCAGCGCGAACGTAGTGAACGCGACGACCCTGAATGCCACGTCGGTGACGGCGCCCCAACTCGCTGGCTCGACGCTCAGTCTAGCCGGGGGGGCGACTGGATCCAACTATGACCTCAACGTTACTGACTCCGGTCAGAACCAGTTCTATGTCGGGACTACCAGCAACAGCGGCTATGCCGTCGTCCGTCTCGGTGTTCCGAATCAGATCTGGCAGTTTGCAGCGGGCGGCACTTCATCGGTCTATCCGGGTTCGTGGTATGTCTACGATCAAACGGGTGGAAAGACTGCGTTCACGGTGGCGCCGGGCACGGAAGCGGTGAACTTCAACGGGCCTGTAACCGCTCCCGAATATATGGGTCCTGCGACGGCGCCTACAGGTTCGTGCTCGATGCGGGGGGCGTGGGTGTTCTCGCAAGACGGGCACGCGACGTTCTGCGCTGCGGGGACGTGGGTCACAAAGATTTAGCAGATGCGAAGCCGACGGTGATGGACGACTGCGCCGGTGGCGTCCGAGGAGATGTGGCGAGCAAACGACTGGGTGAGGTGGATGCGCTGCGGGAGATGGGCCGCCGGATGGACCGGCGGCCCGGTCTTTTGATCGAGGCGGCGGAGAAGATCCTGTGCATACGAACGCGTGAAGGACAGTTGAGGCGGCTGCTTGCGAATCCGGCGCAGCGGGCGTTCGAAGAGCGGCGCGGCCGGCAGAACATTGTGCTGAAGGCGCGGCAGATGGGAATCACAACGTGGGTCTCGGCACGATTTTTTCTGCGCACGAT
>DASYBN010000419.1:0-5633 GCA_036500785.1 Acidobacteriaceae bacterium | reverse complement strand
TATGACATTCACCCGCAGACGCTGCGCCTGTATGAGCGCGAGGGGCTGCTGCGGCCGTCGCGCTCGGAGGGCAACACGCGGCTGTATACCGACGAGGACCTCGAGCGGCTGGAGTTCATCCTGAACCTGGCGCGCGACTTGGGCGTGAACATCGCGGGCATCGCGATTGTTCTGCAGATGCGTGAACGCATGGAGGAGATGAACCGGCAGATGCAGGGTTTCGTCCAGTACGTCCGGACCGAGATGCTGAGCCGGATGCAGCAGGCGCAGGGGCAGCAGGCGGGGCTGGTTCCGGTGCGCCGGCCGGTGGCCGTTCCGCTGAAACCGGTGCGCGAACCTCAGGGGAAGGCTGGCAGCGGGGGGCGCAAGCGGCGCTGACGGGGTGGATGTCGCAATGCGACTGACGCGCAAGATGTAGACGTATGCGCGGAGCCGTAAGTGCAATTTCATGCACATCGGGTGGATACTCGCGGCGAGAGCAAGCTTCGGAGGTACCGGATGCGGGTTCAACTGCAGGTTTCGATTGCGCGTATGGCCTTTGGCGTGACGATGAAGGCGCGGGCGCAAAGGATCAAGAAGCGCAGCGATGCGGCGACAACGCGGAGACGCAAACCGTCACGCGAGCCGTGATCAGCTGCGCTTTCTGTGTTTTTTCAAGACACTCGTGGAAAGTTCAAGGAACAGTTTGCGCGCGTTCGAGGGGATGTGGACCTGGGGCGTGCGGAGATAGCAGAGCCCCGATGACGTACTGGCCGAAGCTGGGGTCAGGGCGTTTCGGGTGAGGGTCCAGGAGGTAGACGAGTGGCGGCATCATGGACGAGCTGGTCGATGTTGTCGGTGAGTGCGTCTTTGAGGACGGGCTGCGAACGGCGATTCGCGATGGCGCGGCTGGTGAGTTTGTCGGCCCAGCCGGAGCCGGGAAGGAAGACGGCAGGCGCGGGAAACTCGCGGCTGCGGTCGAACGCGCAAAGAAAGCGGGTGTGATGCGGTTGACGAAGGTGAGCTTCGCCTACTCGGGCGCCTCGACCCTTCCGCCCTGCTTCAGTTTGTAAATCTTTCCTCTGTAGTAAAAGTTTTCACCACCATAGCTCGCCACCCACAGCACGCTGCCGAGCACGTCCCTCACCGGATAGATCAGCGTGTTGGCCGCCCAGTCGGGATCGCCCAACGCAATCAGAATGGCTGCGGCCTGCACCCACCGGTTCAGCACCATGGCGCTTAGCCACCCGAAGCCCAGCAGCGGATGCCCGCTGAGCAGGCACGCCAATAATCCGAGCAGGCCAAACGGCATCGCGAACGTCAGCCCGCTTCCGAAATGTCCCCACGGCCGGGAGCGGCGCGTGCTCTGCATCCAGCGGAGCTGGTTGCGGAAGCTGAGAGCAAAGGTCGAATTCTGCACCATCAAACGGATGACATGCGTGGCCATCAGCACGCCCGTGCCCTGCGCCGCCAGCCTGTGCCCCAGCACAAAGTCGTCGGCGTAGAACTGACCGAGCTCGCCGAACCCGCCGACATCTTGAAAGCTCTTGCGCCGCACGGCCATAGTCGCGCCGAGCGCAAACTTGGTGCCCTCGATCATGTCCGCCACGAGCACGCCGCTGGTCATCTCGACGCTCTTGCCCACCGCGTCCAGCCGCGATGACAGGCCCGCGCCCTCATGCGCCGTGCCGATGTACACGCAGCTCGCAAGGCCGACGTGCGGATCTTTCAGGTTCTGCACCATGGCCCGCACATAGTCCGGCCGCACTCGTACATCCGCATCGCTCGTGATGTAGAGGTCATTTTTTGCGACGGAGTCCAGCTTTTCGAGCGAGTACACCTTCGCGTTGTGAAACTTTGGCATCGGTTCACCGCAGGTGACGAACCTCGCGTTCACATGCGGATAGCGCGCGCCCACCCGCCGGGCGAGCTGCAGGCCTTCATCCGCGTCATGGCGCGCGCAGAACAGCAGCTCATAGTCGGGATAATCCTGCTCGAAGAACGTCTCAAAGTTCCGTTCCATTCCATCTTCGGTTCCGTGCACCGGCTTCAGCACGCTCAGGGAGGGCAAGAAGTCCTTGGGCTTGCGCTCCTCGCGCTGCCGGCGCCGCGCAAACCGAGCCGCGGCCACCACCACCATGCCGCAGTAGATCGAAGAGGTGACCGAGCCGGTGGCCGCCACCCAGAACAGAACGCGAAGTGCAGAATTCATCGTTGAGGACGGGCATCCTTCTGGCGATCGCAGCCACTAACCCCGTCTATCCAGTTTATCCCGCTGGTGCTGTGCGGTGCGGCTCAAGCGGCGCGCTTTTGAACCGCATCAGTTGCGGTTCGAGAGCAGGGTTTTGCCGCCGGATTCGGTGAGTTCGCGGACGGGGCCGAAGGGTGCGAGGTCGTGGGTGCGCTCGGCGGGATGGTAGGTCAACAGGAAAATGCGGTGGGGGCCGGACCACAGGCGGGTGAGGTCGTCGTCGGTGAGGAAGAGGTGTGGGGCATCGGGGAAGAAACTTCCAAACCAGGGGCCGTTGACGCGGCCGTTGACCAGGTAGGCGGGCTGCTGTGTGTAGAAGAGCAACGAGGAGCCGGAGGTGAGCTCGCCGTCGATGAGGATGAGGTCGCCGGCGCGCGCTCGAGCGTTGATGCCGAGGGCGATGTCCTTGGAGCCGAGGATGGGGTTAAAGCGGACGTAGCCTTCGTGCGCGGCAAGAAGAATGCCCGTGGTCGCGGCGGCGAGAAGAAGGTTCGCCGCGAACGTTCGGTTGCTTCGGCGGATAAGGTGCTGGCCCGGGCCGAGGAGGAGCATCGAGATCGCGACCACGGTGAGCGGCCAGCGAAAGAACCCCATGGCGGATCCCGTGAGGTCGAAGATATGGCCGAGCGAGAGGTTGTAGAGCGCGGGGTTGGAGCTGAGAAGGTCGTTGAGCGTGACGCCGGGGCGCGGGCTGGGTGCGGTGAGGGCGAAGTAGCCGCAGACGGCGAAGAGCAGCCCGCCGATCGGGACGAGGCCGTAGAGCGAGCCGCGGAGGACGTGCTTGCGAGCGTCGCCGGTGAAGGGGATAGACGTTTGCGAGGTGAGGGCGTTGTCGGCGGCGGCGAGGAGCGCGCCTACGAGGAGAGCGAGCGCAGGGAGCGCAGGAAGGTGGTAGTACTCCTGCCGCGAGGAGAGCGTGAAGAAACCGAGGATAATGCCGGCCCAGAGCAGGAGAGCCAGCACGGCTTCGTGAATGTGAGAGCGCGGCAGGATGCGCGAGCGCAACTGGCGGATTGCCGCGAGAATCGCGGATGGAAGGAAGGCGGCCCAGGGAAAGAGCCAGAGGACGAGCAGGAGCCAGAAGAGCGGGATGGGGACCTGGCCGTAGTCGTGGGGGATGCGGCGGCCGAGGAAACGGGCGATGTGCTCGTTGTAGAGGTAGAACCAGGCCCAGCCGGCTTTGTGGGGGAGGCCCATGCCGGAGGGCATGGTGATCGCCGGGTTGCGGAGCGCGGCGAGGATGTGCCAGGGAAGCGCGATCGCGAGGAAGAGAATCGTTGCGGGGATCAGCGAGAGCTTGCGGACGAGTGAGAGCTGGCGGGTACAGGCGAGATAGAGGATCGCGAAGAGGAGAGGAAAGACGATACCGATGAGGCCCTTGGTGAGGAGGTTGAAGGCGAGGACGGCGGCGAAGCCGAGCATGGGAAGGAGTGGTGAGCTCGGATTTTCTGGTGATTCCTGGGTTCGGAAATTCGGGGATCTCTCCGCTGCGTCATCGCTGCGCGATGACTTCGGTCGAGATGACAGTGTGGTGTTGATGCGGGGCTCGCGGGCGCGGTCCACGGCAATGAGGAAGAGGTGGACGGCGAGGGTCATCCAGAGAGCGATGAAGATGTCCGGGATGTAGAAGCGGGTGTACAGCCACGGCCCGATGGAGAGCGCCATAGCGAGCGCAGCGTAGAGGCCGCCGCGGTCGGGCGCGTGTGCGGGAGAGATGGCGGCGAAGAGGCGGATGCCGAGCGCGTAGACGGCGAAGAGGAGCGCGAGAACGCCGAGAGCGAGTGGAAGGCGTGCGGCCCAGTCGTGGACGCCGAACAGATGCATCCCGCCGGCGGCGAGCCAGTACATGAGGGGAGGCTTGTCGAAGAAGCGAATGCCGTCGATGAAGGGAGTGACGTAGTCGTGGCGCTGCATCATCTCGCGGGCGATCTCGATGTAGATGGAGTCGACGTCGTCGAGCAGGCCAGGGGAGAAGATGCCGCCGAGGTAGAGGATGAGCCAGGGAATGGTGATGAGGACGAGCGAGCTCCATCGCCAGGCACGGGGCGCGGTAGCGCTTCCTCGTATGGAGAGAGGGAGATTCGAAACTGCAGGAGTGGACGTCACAAGCTGGGGTTCTCTATGGTCTCACGAGGCTCACGATACGAAGCCCTGGGTGGAGCTGGACAAAAAGGAAAACGACGCAAGCCACCAGGCGTTAGTGCGTGGTGGGGTCGAGCGGGCGATCGGTGAGGAGCGCCTTTCCGGATGTTTCTTTGAGGAGGATCTGGTGGGTGCCGAGGAGTTTGTCGACGTCGTCGCGTTTTTCGAGCGGCACGAAGAGGAGTTTGCGCGAGCCGTTGCCCCATTGGGCGAGTAAGTCGTTGGACGTGAGGAAGAGGTGTGGCGCGTCGGGGAAGAGGCTGCCGAAGAGCATGGAGGTGCTGCGGCCGTCGACGAGCTCAACGTGATGGCCGAGGTAGAAGGGGATCGAGGAGCCGTAGGCCTGATCGCCGAAGAGCATGACTTCGGAGTCAGGCGCGATGGAGTGATTGGATTCGAGTTGCTGGATGGTGGACGCGAAGTCGCGCGAGGAGAGCATGGGCGCGAAGCGCACGAGCGCGATGTGCGCAGCGATGAGGAAGACGGCAGCGGTGAGCGCGATGGTGCAGGTGGAGGCGAGTGCGTGGCGGCGCGAGCGAAGAATCCACGCGGTGAGCGGCCCGACAGCGAAGGCGATGGCCGCCAGAGCGGCGGGCAGCCGAAGCGCGGCGAAGGATGGACCTGTGAGATCGAAGAAGTGGGACATCGAAAGCGTGTAGTCGCCGACGCCCCGATGCGCAAGCAGCGAGCCGATGTCAGGAACGAAGGCGATGTGGCGCGAGGTCCAGAGGCCGTAGGCGAGCGCAGAGGCGATGGCCAGGCCGAGGACGGTGAATGCGGTGTGCGCGAAGGTGAGGGCGCTCACCCCAGCCGGCAAGCCGCCCGGGGACCCCGGGCCACGCGCGGAGCTGAGTGAGTCGGTTTCAAGATGCGCGAGCGCAGCGGCGGTGAGCAGCAGCAGCGGGAGATAGACGGGGAAGGTGTAGTACTCCTGATTTGTAGAGAGCGAGAAAAAGCCGAGGATGATGGCGGAGAAGATCGTCAGCAGAAGGATCGTGCGTGCGGCGAACGAAGTGCGGGCGAAGGTGCGCCAGGCCGCGGAGCCGCGGGGGCGTTGACGCTTTGACGCAGGCCGGCGTCTCCGTTCCTGCCAGGCGACGGCGATGGCGGCGGGGAAGAAGAGACTCCATGGGAAGAGCCAGACGATGTGCAGCAGCCAATAGAGCGCAGCCGGGAGCTTGTTGTAGTCACGCGGGATGCGGGTGCCGAGGAAGCGCGCGACATGCTCGTTGTAGAGATAAAACCAGGTCCAGCCGGCGTG
>DASYBN010000418.1:0-2552 GCA_036500785.1 Acidobacteriaceae bacterium | reverse complement strand
AAGCGGCCAGCGGCTTCGCGGGCGTCGCCTTCAGGACGGGAAGAGGGCCCAGGGTCCAGGGCCCAGGGTCCAGAGTGCTCGTGCTGCAGTTGAGCGCCGGCACCTTCGGGGCGCGAGTGCTGATTGACGGATGAGGCATGGCGCTCGATCTGCGCTGTCGTGAGAATGCTGAACGGCGAGTTCGTTTGAACAGGCAGGGGGCGCGAGAGGCCGGCGGCTTCGAGGATCGCTTCGAGTTCGCCGGTGCCGACGACGGCGTCGACCTCGGGGATGTTCTTTTGGATCTCGTCGCGATAGCGCTCGACGAGGCAGCCGGCGACGATGAGCTTCTTTGCGCGGCCGCCGTTCGCGATCTTGTGCTCGACCATCTCGAGGATGGTGTCGACGGACTCCTGCTTGGCCGAGTCGATGAAGCTGCAGGTGTTGACGACGAGGATCTCGGCGTCTTCGGCGCGCGGCGTGAGCTCGGCTCCGCCGCGATGCAGCAGGCCCATCATGACCTCGGAGTCAACGAGGTTTTTCGGGCAGCCGAGCGAAACAAAACCGACCTTGGGCCTGGCGGCTTCGGGGCTGTTCTGGATTTCGCTATGTGGCTGAATCTCGAGCGTGGAAGGAGAGCTCACAAAGGCTTATTTTAGCAGATTTTGGCCGCAAATTCAGGTGTTTTGGTGCATGAGATCGAGAGCGGCGGACGAAGTTACAAATCTGTGACGTGGGGAGTTTCGTATTGCCAATGAGACGGCGCGAGCGCAGACTCGGCGAAGAGGAAGTTTCGATGGAGATCGAACGAGCGGCGGCGAAGGATGGTGGTGAGCTGCGGCTCGTGAAGAAGCATCCGCGGGCAATCCGGTGGATGCACTGGATCAACTTTCCGCTGCTGGCGATCATGATCTGGAGCGGTCTGCTGATCTATTGGGGCGACTCGATTCCGCCGTATCAGCATCCGCATGAGGTGTATCGGATTGGCGTGGGGCACTGGACGCTGGTCCGCTTTTTTCCCGACTGGTTCTGGCGATGGCTGAAGGCGCCGTATCAGATCACGACGGGTCTGGGATGGCACTTCTTCGTGATGTGGCTGTTTGCGGCGAACGGGATTGCGTATGCAATTTATCTTGCGGTGAGCGGCGAGTGGCGCGTGCTATGGCCGAAGCGGAGATCGTTCACCGATGCGATCTGGGTGACACTGTACGACCTGCACGTTCCGGCGGCGCGACGGCGGGGACTTCCTCCGCAGGGCAAGTACAACGGCGCGCAGAGGATTGCGTATTCCGCGATTGTGCTGATGGGCGCGGGCGCGCTGCTGACGGGACTCGCGATCTACAAGCCCGCGCAACTCCACTGGCTGACGACGGCGCTGGGCGGCTACGAGATGGCGCGGTGGGAGCACTTCTGGCTGATGATGGGCTTCTGCGGGTTCTTCCTCGTGCATGTTGTGCAGGTCATTCTTGCGGGGTGGAATAACTTTCGGTCGATGGTGAGCGGAGCTGAGATCCAGAGCGTAGAGAACAGAGATCAGAGAGCAGAGATTGGTGTGGGCGACTGAGCGTATGAGCGAGTTCGACGAGCGCGAGGTAGAGATCGTTCGTGGCGATGCGGAGATGGTTCGCCGCGAGAGCGCGAAGAGAACGCGGCGGAGTTTTCTGGTGGGCGGCGTCGCGGCGGCAACTGGATATGCTGCGTGGCGGGCTGTCGATCAGAGCGCGCAGGTGGGGAGGCTGCAGGCGGGGCTGAGAAATGTGATCGACTGGAACGCGGCGGTAAGTCGCGCGGTGTTTCGCGAGCGTGGGTTGTCGCCTGAGTATGCGTTGAGCCGCGCGGTGCCGCTGCGGATGAATGGCGTGATCGGGATGGAACAGGCGCTCGTGCCGGAGAGCTGGCGGCTGCAGGTTGCGGGTGTGCGTGACGCGCAGCGGTCGCCGTTTTATTCGCCGGATGTGACGGCGTGGGAGTACAAGTACACGGATGCGTCGCTGATGGATGCGGCGCCGGATTTGAAAAGTGGCGCGGCCGCTGTGAAGAGCTCCGGCGCGCCGGCGGTGCAGATGCCAGCGCAGGCGCAGGATTTGTCAGGAAATACTCCAAAGGTGAATGGCTTGCCGCATGTCGATATTGCAGCGAGATTCGATGCGATGGCGCAGGCGATCAGCGGCAAGCGCAGGATGGGAACGGCGGAAGCGGGTGCGAGCGCGAGCTCGCTGAACATTGGAACGCCGGGGCTGCTGCTGACGATGGATGAGCTGCGAAAGCTGCCGCGCGTTCATCTCGTGACGGAGTTCAAGTGCATCGAGGGATGGAGTCAGATCACGCAATGGGCGGGCGTGCGGCTGCGCGATTTCATCGATGCGTTTCCGCCGGCTCCGGTGAATGGACGCATGCCGCGCTACGTGTACATGGAGACGCCGGACGGCGATTACTACTGCGGGTATGACATGGCGGCGGCGCGGCATCCGCAGAGCACGCTGGTGATGGAGATGAGCGGGCAGCCGCTGTCTTCGGAGCATGGCGCGCCGCTGCGTCTGCACATGCCCATCAAGTACGGGTACAAGCAGATC
>DASYBN010000417.1:0-6968 GCA_036500785.1 Acidobacteriaceae bacterium | reverse complement strand
GTGCGCTTTCTCGCAGTCATGCGGCGCAGAGGCAACTTAGCTCTCCCACCGCACGCGGACGGCGCGCTTGCCCAGCCGCAGCACCGGAGCGTCGCCAAGTGCTTCGCGCGAGATCGTGCGTTCGGCGAACTTTCCGCCGTTCACCGAGACCGCGTTCTCCGCCAGCTTCCGCTGCGCCTCGCCGGTCGAAGCAGCGAGTCCTGCAAGCACCAGAAGCTTCGGCACGCGCACGACGTTGTCCGCGATCAAACCGTCCGTGCTGGCTGCGATACTTATCGCCGGCAGATCCTCCGCGACGCCGCGCTGTTGAAACTGCGTCGACCAGCCCTGCGCTGCCTGCTCCGCCGTCTGCACTCCGTGGAAGCCGGCGGTGATGGTGAGTGCCAGCTCCTTCTTGACGTCCATTGGGTGCAGTGCGCCGTCGGCAACGCGCTGGCGCATGGTGTCGATCTTCGACTGCGGGAGGTCGGTCAAAAACGTGTAATATCGCCACATCAAATCGTCTGAAATCGACATCAGCTTTCCGTACATCTCGGCTGCAGATTCTTTTATGCCGATTGCGTTGTTGAGCGACTTCGACATCTTCTGAACGCCGTCGAGTCCCTCAAGGATCGGCGTCATCAGAACCACCTGCGGCTTCTGACCGAAGTGCCGCTGCAGATCGCGCCCGCGCATCAGGTTGAACTTCTGGTCGGTTCCGCCGAGTTCCACATCACACTTCAGCGCGACCGAGTCATAGCCCTGTGCGATGGGATAGATCATCTCGTGCAGCGAGATCGGTTGCTCTTCCTGGAAGCGCTTGTGAAAGTCCTCGCGCTCGAGCATCTGCGACACCGTGAACTGCGCCAGCAGCTTCACCATGTCGTAGTAGCCGAGCTTGTCCAGCCACTCGGAGTTGAACCGCACCTCCGTCTTGACCGGGTCGAGGATGCGGAAGACCTGTTCGGTGTAGGTCTGCGCGTTCACCAGAATCTCCTCGCGCGTGAGCGGCTTGCGCGTCACATTGCGGCCGGTCGGATCGCCAATCAGCGCTGTCGAATCGCCGATGAGAAAGATCACTGTATGCCCGAGCTGCTGAAAGTGGCGCAGCTTGCGCATCAGCACGGTGTGACCGAGGTGAAGATCCGGCGCGGTCGGATCGAATCCGGCCTTGATGCGCAGCGGCACACCGGATTTGCGCGATTCCTCGAGCCGCGTCCGCAGCGCATCGGCCGCTGCACTGTCCGCAGCCGGAATCAACTCGGCCGCTCCCTTGGTGATCAGGTCAAGCTGCTCGTCGACAGGGGTGAACACGGTCGTCGGTTTTGTGTGTATGTCAGTAGGCATGGGCTATTCAAGTATAGAAGGCATCTCGGCCCGGTCTATACTTCCGCGTATGAACAGGAAGCGCGCACGAGCCCTTCTTTTGTCATGGCCTCTTTGTCTCCCTGTCTGCATCAGCGCACAAACCCCGCCTATTGCGCAGACCGACACCGCGCCTCTACCCTCCGCACGGTTCCCGGCAGGCTGGTATCCGGCGAACGACGACGCCATGGTTACCACCTCTGCCCCTGAACGCGACGCGCCCTATAAGGCGACACTAGTGACCGAAGGACGCACTCTCGACCATCGCACGAACCAATACAGTGTCGTCACCACATCAGCGCTTCAGGCTCGCGATTCCGCCGGGCGCAGACACGAGGAGAGCGAGATGCCACCGCGTCTGGATGGTCACGGCAACCTGGTTTATAGCCGCGAGGTGTACGTCTCCGACCCCGTTTCGCACTGTAGTTTTCAATGGATTCAACCTTGGACAGATCCCGGCAAGCCAACCGCCCATGTCACCTGCCTGCCCCGGACCGTGCACTATGCGCAGCAGAACACCTGGGTTGGATCTCCGGTCACAGCGCCCGAAGACAAGGTTCCCGATCCGGCCCTGTTCTATCCGCCCGAAGGATATGCGATCTCTCCGGATCTGATGGACTTGCGCCGCTGACATAACGGTGTCAGCAGCTCCGGCCTATACTGCAGCGCATGGACGCCGAGCGCGCTCGTGCCTTGCTCCTGACCCTGCCGCACGTCGCCGAGACGCTGCAGTGGGGCGACAACCTTGTGTTCTGGGTGGGCGACAAATCCGTGGGCGGGAAGATGTTTGCGCTGATCAACCTCTCAGCCGACTCGCACGGCGTGATCTCCTTCGCCGCCGGGCCGGAACGCTTTTCGGAGCTCGTCGAGATGGAAACGTTTTACCCCGCGCCGTACCTCGCTCGCGCGCACTGGGTGGCCACGCGCGATTGGAACGCCCTCCGCCCGGCGGAGTGGCAGGCTGAATTTTCGAACGCGCACGCGGTGATCCTGGCGAAGCTGCCGAAGCGTACGCGCGATGCGCTGCTCAGCGCACCTTCTTCCAGGAAAGCTTCGAAGAAGGCTTCGAAAGGCCGCCGCGATTAGACCGTCGGTTTCGCCTTGGTTGTCAGCACGCCCGCGAAGCTCGCCCGATACGCATAGATGAGCACCAGCTCCAGAACGGCCGTGAACAGTCCCATGGCGATGCCTTCGCCGCCGGCGAGGAAGCCGTGATAACTGAGGATGTTCACCGTCAGCGGGCACAGGATGCAGAGGCCGAGCGGAAGCGTTCCACCGGCGAGAACCAGCAGACCACCCAGCACCTGAAATGCGCCGATGAGCTTCATCCATCCGCTGCCCATCATGGCTGCAAAGAAGTGCGCCTGCAGCGGAGTCGGCGCCGGACCTTTCATCGGCATAAACGGGTGCAGGATGTTCGCTCCGAACACCACAAACATCAGGCCCAGCAGAATGCGGCAGATCAGCGCAACAATTTTCATGAGCAAGCAGCTCCTCTCAGAAGACTTAACGATTCGAGTAGGGCCCGTTTCGATGGCCGTCGAACTAAAGATGCGTGGGCTTCGCCTCAGGATTCGGATAAAAAAGCGGAGCGAAGCTGCGCCAGTACACGCCAAGTAGAAACAGCTCCGTCACCAACACGAGGATCGCCATTGCGTATCCGTGCGGCCACAGCAGCGCGTGATAGAGAAGGATGTTCACGATCACCGGCGCCAGCAGCGTCAGGCCGAACGGAACGAACCTGCCGACCAGCAGCAGGAGACCGCCGATAAGCTGCACCACGGCGATGAAGTTGATCCAGTGATGCCCTGCCATGATGCCGAACCAGGTGAGTGCGTCGCCGGTCGGCAGCGGCGGATTGAAGAAGTGCAAGAGCCCATTGAGCCCGAAGACCAGGAAGATCAGACCTTCGATAATCCGGGCGCCCAGAATGACGTATCGCATCGTCAGCTCCTCCCGTACTCCTGCTCGGTTGCTTGCAACTATAGGCGAGGAGCACCAGAATTTTCTAGAAATCAAAGCCTTCTTCAGGTAGAACGTTCGGGATGAGCACTCTTGGACTTGATGGAAGGCCCGAGCGGGAAGACAACATTATTCAGCGGATCTTCTGGCCCGGCAATCATGCAGGCGAAGCCGACTCGCTCGGACAACAAGGATATTGGGTGTGTCTCTTTGTGGGAGTGATCTCAGCGGGTATATCGATATTTACCGGGCATCCTGTGATCGGCCTGCTCATCTTCGCCTTCTATTGGCTTGGCGGAATGGGTGTACGCGAACACAGTATGCTCGCGGCGATCATCGTGGCGTTCGGCTACATCGCCACTCTTGTGTTCGCCGTAGCCACGCGTCACCTGCCGGGATTATTGGATGTCGCGATCACGGTAATCCTTCTCGGCAACATACGAGGCACCTATGTCGCCTCCTCATGGAGCGCAAAGGGCGACCCGGAGGTGTTTCCTGACCGCATGAACGTCACCGCCTTCGATTGGCTCGTCGATCAACTGCCTGCGAAGTTCTGGCCTAAAGGACGTTATGCATTCTTTTTCGTAAGCCTCATCTATGGTGGGCTCCTGACGGTCGGCACAGTGAACGTGTTGCGAGCCTCTGCGGCTCGAGCGCCACAGGCGGATGAGCTGCAGTTGCAACTTCCCGCTTCCAACCAGTAGCTTCAGCCTGATGGCTTCCGAAACAATTTCCGGCATCAGCCTGTCGCTGGCGGGCAAGGTCGCGCTGGTCACCGGCGGCTCGCGCGGCATCGGCGCCGCAACCGTTCGGCTGCTGCGGCAGGCCGGAGCGCGCGTCGTGTTCAGCTATCAGACGGCTGGGGATAGGGCCCGAGCGGTGGTCGAGGAATGCGGCGGCGATGAGGTGTGTCGCGCGATTCAGCAGGAGCTGGCTTCGATCGAAAACGGCAAGGCGCTGGTCGCCGCCGCGATTCCCATCTTCGGCCAGCTCGACATTCTGGTGGTGAATCACGGTGTGTGGCCGCCGCACGATGAGTCCATCACGACGATGCCGGCGCAGCAGTGGACGGCGACGTTGGGCGTGAACCTCGCGAGCGTGTTCGGGCTGGTGCAGTCGGCGACGGCGCAGATGCTTGCGCAGCCGCTGAACGGACGGACGCGGGGGCATGTGATTCTCGTCGCCTCGACGGCAGCGCAGCGCGGCGAGGCCTTCCATGCGGACTATGCGGCGAGCAAGGGCGCGCTGCTCTCGCTCACCAAGAGCCTTTCGTCGGAGCTGGCGCCCGAGGGCATTCTGGTGAACTGCGTTGCGCCGGGCTGGGTCGTCACGGAGATGTCGGCTGGAACCCTGGGCGATCCAATCGCGTCCAAGAAAGCGCTGGAGCTGATTCCGCTCGGCCGCGCGGCAGAGCCCGACGAGATTGCGGGGCCGATTGTGTTCCTGTGCACGCCGTGGGCCGGGTTCGTCTCGGGTGAGATCTGGAATGTGAACGGTGGCGCGGTATTGGTGGGATAGAACCGAGCTGTGCTGGTTGGATAAATCATGATGATTCGAAATCGCGCCCTTGCTTTGCTCCTGCTCACGGTCTGCTTCACGCTGCGCGTCCATGCGCAGGCCTCGGCGATCCCGAGCGCGCAGACCTCGCCGGACACGAACGACCCGAACGCCGGCCGCAGGCTGCTGGACAAGATGGTCGAGGCGCTGGGCGGGGCGGCGTGGCTCGGCCGCACGGACTACTCGGCGTTCGGCCAGTCGGGCACTTTCTACGAAGGGCGGGCGAACCCGTATGTGATGCAGTTCGAGCGCTACGTGCGGCTGCAGCCGTTCGGCGAGCGCATCATCGTTGTCTCGAAGCAGGGCGTGATCATCCCGACGACCAAGCGCGATGTTGCCGAGATCTGGACGCAGGATAACGGGTACGAGGTCACCTACAAGGGCAAGAAGGAGCTGCCGAAGAAGGACGTCGACGAGTTCTTCGTGTATCAGAGGCACTCGCTCGACACGGTGATGCTCAACTGGCTGAGGCAGCCGGGCGTGCTGATCACGTATGAGGGGACGGACATCGTCGATCGCAAGATCGCGGACAAGGTGTCGATCCTCACCACGTCGAACGACGGCGTCACGCTGGATCTCGACGAGACGACGCATCTGCCGATCAGCCTGACGTTCAAATGGCGTGACCCGACGTATAAGGACTTCAATACCGAGGTCCAGCAGTTCGACGACTACCACGCGATCGAGGGAATTATGACGCCGCTGACGCTGACGCGGCTGCACAACGGCGAGATGATTACGCAGGTTTATCTGAAGCAGGTGCACTACAACGTGCATCTGCCGGAGGACCTGTTCGATCCTGACCGGCCGCTGTCCAAGAGCACGAAGAAATAGCGTGCAAACTCCTGCACTCTGAACTTGATATTCTTTCCCTCGCCATGAGTGATTCCCCGAACCCCGGCGAGAGCCAGTCCTCCCCTGCGCCGAAGACGTCGATGGACATTGTCGAGATCATGTCCATTCTGCCGCACCGCTATCCGTTTCTCCTGATCGACCGCGTACTGGAGATGGAACGCAAGACGCGCATTGTGGCGATCAAGAACGTCACGGCGAACGAGCCGCAGTTCACCGGGCACTTCCCGGGAGACCCCGTGATGCCTGCGGTGCTGCAGGTCGAAGCGATGGCGCAGGCCGGCGGGGCGCTGTTACTGACCGAGATCTCCGAAGAAGAGCGCGCGGACAAGCTGATGATGTTTACCGGCATCGAGGATGCGCGATTCCGCCGGCCGGTTGTGCCTGGCGATCAACTGCGCATTGAGGTGACCGTGCTGAATTGGCGCTCGCGCATGGTGAAGCTCCAGGGCAAGTGCACGGTCGACGGCGCGGTCGCATCCGAGGCGGTGTTCATGGCAGGAATGGTGTCGCGGCCGAAGAAGAAGCAGACTGAACCGCCGACGACGCAGGCGCCGCAATAGCAAATGGCTATCCATCCCAGCTCGATCATTGCTGAAGGCGCCGTCATCCCGAACTCGTGCACGGTGGGTCCGTTCTGCACGGTCGGGCCCAACGTTGTGCTGGGCGAAGGCTGCGAGCTGATCTCGCACGTTGTTCTCGACGGCTACACGGTCATTGGCGAGAACGTCCGTATCTTCTCCTTCGCGTGCGTTGGCGTCAGCCCGCAGGACCTGAAGTACAAGGGCGAGCCGACGGGGTGCGAGATCGGCGCGGAGACGGTGATCCGCGAGTCGGTGACGATCTCGCGCGGGACTGCAGGCGGCGGAGGCGTGACGCGCGTCGGCAGCAACTGCCTGATCATGGCGTACGCGCACGTGGGGCACGACTCGCAGGTGGGCGATTATGTCATCCTGGCGAACGCCGCGACGCTGGCCGGGCACGTTACGGTGGAGGACTACGCCACCGTCGGCGCGCTGAATCCCGTGCATCAGTACTGCACGATAGGAAAGCACGCGTACATCGGCGGAGGCACCACGATCACGCAGAACGTGCTTCCGTACTCGCTGACCTCGGCGGAGCGCGACGTGCACGCGTATGGGCTCAACAAGGTGGGGCTGGAGCGGCGCGGCTTCACGGCAGAGGAGATTCGCGAGCTCTCGACCGCGATGCGCATTCTGGTCAGCGGCAAACGCAACACCACGCAGGCGCTC
>DASYBN010000416.1:0-3936 GCA_036500785.1 Acidobacteriaceae bacterium | reverse complement strand
TCACGGCGCCGCTCGCCAACCGGCAGACGCGGCCGTATCAGTTTGCGCGTTCCGTTGAACGTGTTCGCGTCGTCTCGGCGCGCCGGATCCATTCCGTCAGTCACGCGGGCGGTCCTCTTCTGCGGGGGCCTTGGTGACTCCTGGCCTACAGGCATGCATTCACTCCAGAGTTTCACTCCCGTCTTTGGCAGGAGCTTCGCTCGTTCTTATGGTTCAGGTGTCACGTGTTTGGATGCAGAGACGCTCGGCCGCGCACGTTTGTTTCAGGGTCGTTCCAGAAACCGAATTTCGCCGAAAATCAGCGGGGGGTCTCTTCGAGCTGCAGCGCCAGCGCGTCCAGCGACAGCGACCGCAGCAGGTTGCGCCGCATGCCGGTGTGCGCCGC
The DNA here is from genome assembly GCA_036500785.1 of Acidobacteriaceae bacterium. GTDB lineage: Bacteria > Acidobacteriota > Terriglobia > Terriglobales > Acidobacteriaceae > Granulicella. The sequence continues at coordinate 3,551 of DASYBN010000416.1, read as the reverse complement.
ATCCACGGCCCGCATGGCCGATTCAATCCAGTCGAATGAGACCGTTTGCGCCAGACGGTCCAGATCTTTCTGGCGATCTATGTTGCGGAGACGCTCCGGCGCGCCCGCCTTGAGGACGAGTACGTCCTCAAGCAGGCTCGCCAACGCGCGCAGAAGCGCCGCAGTCTTCACCTGGCCTTCGGCGCCGGCGCGGTAGCTCTCGGTCGTGCGGAAGAGAGCAGAGTGATCGTTCGTCCGCTCGAGCCCTGCCAACAGCGCGAAGGCGTCGGCCCGCGCCGCCGTGTACTCCTGGAGATTGAACGCCAGCGCGCGGCCCGCCGCACCTTCGCTCAGTCGCCCGATCAGCTCGCGATCGGTGCGCGTCCACTCCGCACGGCGCGTCGCCAGCAGCTCGGCGATCTCCTCCGGTGGAAGCGCTCCGAGTCGCGCAAACGCGCAGCGCGAGCGAATCGTCGGCAGCAGCTCTCCAGGATTTTCCGTGAGCAGCATCAGGTGCACATACGGCGGCGGCTCCTCGAGCAGCTTCAGCAGCGAGTTCGCCGCCTCCTTCATAAACGATGAGGCCGTGACGATGAAGACCTTCGCGCGGGCCTCGGTTGGCAGATACTGCGCGCGGTGAATCACCGTGCGGATCTGCCCAAGCTTGATCATCAGCTGCGGCGGGTCGGGCGGAATAACGAGCACATCCGGGTGCGTCTGCACGAGCACACGTGTCTCGCGCTTGTCGGTCTCGCGCATCTCCTCGCGTGCGCCGACCGCTTCCTCCACGCGCGCGTCAAGATCGGCTGACTCCGCGATCCGCGTGCAGTTACGGCAGTGTCCGCAGAAGCTTGCGAGCTCACGTCCCGCTGTCCCATCGGCAGCGGGCCGCGCTGTCTCCCGCGGCTGCACCTCGCATTCCAGCGCCATCGTCAGCATCAGCGCCAGTGTGTACTTGCCCGAGCCGCGTGCGCCGGCGATGACCAGCGAATGCGGCAGCCGGCCAGTGGCAATCGCCGCCCGCAGGTTTTCGACGACCGCGCTGTTGCCTAGAAACTCCGCGAAGCTGGAAGGGAAGACCACGAACTCAAGGTTATCGCAGCCACAGCATGAAGCTGACCACTACACGCTCATGCAAAAGCAGCCGCGAGTCACAACTCGCTCTCACGCGGCGCCACTGTCACCTCGCGCGCTCCCATTCGCTCCCGAACGACCCCGAGAATCTGCTCGCCGATCTGCTCGATTGTGCCGGGCTCCGCGAGCAGCACCACTCGCTCCGGCTCACGCATTGCAATGGCGCGGTACTGCTCGTACACGCGCCGGTAGAACTCGTCGCCCTCGCGCTCAAAGCGGTTCTCATCTGTCCCGTGCTGCCGCACATGGCGGTCGTTCCTGCGGCGCGCGCGCGCCAGCGAGGCCTCGAGCGGCGGCAACAGCAGCAGCGTAAGGTCCGGCTGCACGTTATCGCACGCGGCGCGGTGCATGGCCAGCACGCGCTCGACGCCCAGGCCGCGCCCCGCGCCCTGGTACGCCTCGGAGGAATCCGTGTACCGATCGCAGAGAACAATCTCGCCGCGGCCAAGCGCAGGCAGGATGATCTCGTTCAGCGACTGCGCGCGATCGGCGAACATCAGGGCCATCTCCGCGGCCGGGGCGATCTCCCCCAACTCCGCCTCACTGCGCGAGTCCAGCAGAACGCCGCGAATCCGGTCGCCGAGCCGTGTCCCGCCCGGCTGCCGCAGCGAAACCGTCCGAAAACCGGCGGCTTCGAGCGCCGCCGCAAGCCGCTTCAGTTGCGTCGTCTTTCCCGCGCCGTCCAGGCCCTCAAATGTGATGAAAAAGCCGCGTCTCACGCCTTGAGTCTACTGCACGGCTCACGCGAGTCGACTGCGTTAGCTCAACCCGCATCTTATGGAGTGAAAAGAGGCTTGCGGCCACCGCGCCGCCGCCCCTGGCGGGTTCGCCCGCGGGAGTTCGAGATGATCACGTTCATTCTCCTCGCCGTCTTCGCCATCATCGGTATCGCGTGGTTCGTCGTCGCGTACTCGGCCAACCAGCGCAAGCGCTCCGGCCAGAGCGGGATCGACGCGGTTAACAACCAGCAGACCCGGCGACCGCGCGCCACTCCTCCTGGGACCTAGGCAACAGCGCCGTCCCTAAGGAACCAGTTGCTGCGCCCATTGGGCGCCCGTTGGCGTCAGCGTAATCGTCAGCTGACCATGCTGTCCCTCGCTCAGCTCCGGCCCTGCTGCGGTGTGGTCCTTGCGTTGGGCATCCGTCCACGAGACCTTCGTCGCTCCGCTGCCGAGTATTTTGAACCGATACGGATACGCCGCGCCCGGCGCGAGCGACTCGCGTCCAAAGCTTGCACTCGGATAATCCACTTCAACCAGGGTCACCGGACCGCCCGTCTCGTTCCGCACCGTCGCGCTCACGTACGGTGACTTGCATCCGGCCGCCGCCAGACCGCCCAGCAGCACTGCCAGCCCAACCACACTTCGAACTCGCAACAGCAGAGACCTCACCTTTACTTCTCCCCTGGTTTCTCAGAGGACCGCAGCCTGCGGATCAGCTCCGGCAACCGATTGACCGCAGCGACCGTCCTGAGCCACGCCTTGTTGTCCATCGCGGGATATCCGCTCACCACCGCGCCCGGCGCAACGTCGGAGGGAATCCCCGTCTGCGCCGTCGCGACGGCACCGTCGCCGATCGTCAGGTGCCCAGCCACGCCGACCTGTCCGGCGAGGATCACGTTGTTGCCCACAGTCGTCGATCCGGCCAGCCCAACCTGCGCGCACAGCAGCGAGTTCTCGCCGACCGTGGAGCCGTGACCTATCTGCACCAGGTTGTCGATCTTCGCGCCTTTCCTGATCCGGGTCTCGCCGACGCTCGCGCGGTCGACACATGCGTTCGCCTGCACCTCGACCGCATCCTCCAGCACCGCCGGCCCAGTCTGCAGAATCTTCGTCCAGCTTCCGTCGGCATTTTTCGCAAAGCCAAAGCCGTCCGCGCCGATGACCGCGCCATTCTGCAGGGTCACATCGTCACCGAGCACGCATCCCTCGCGCACCACCGCATGCGCATGCGCGAAAAAGCGGTTGCCGATCCGCGCGCCGGGATAGATCACCACGTGCGGCAGCAGCACAGCATCCTCGCCGATCACCACGTCCTCGCCCACAACTACATACGCTCCGAGATGGGCGCGGGCGCCGATCTTCGCGCTCGGACTGACCACCGCCGTCGCGTGCACGCCCGCAGGGAAGCGGCGCGAAGGATGGAAGATCTCGAGTGCCCGGGCGAACGCCAGGTACGGGTTGGCCACCCGCAGCGTGGGCACCGGAAACTCTGGCGCGTTGGGCTCAACCAGCAGGGCGGCGGCCCGGGTGGACTTTGCCTGCGAGCTGTACTTCAGGTTCGTCAGGAAGCTCAGTTCCTGCGGGCCGGCCTTTTCCAGACCCGCCACGCCGGTAACCTCGAGCTCCTGCAAGGTGCGCAGCTCGCCTCCCGGCGGGGGAGTCAGGGATGCGCCCAGCCTTTCTGCAAGCGTGGCGAGTTTCATGGCGCTGATTGTA
>DASYBN010000415.1:0-2955 GCA_036500785.1 Acidobacteriaceae bacterium | reverse complement strand
AAGCGTGACCGCGGTGCTCGGCTCGGACGGACTGGAAGCAGCGGTGGCCACGATCATCACGGCATCGCCGGGCTTGAGTCCGCCGATGGTGTCGGTCGGCAGCCTGGACAGCATCTGCGATAGATCCATTCCGGCGCGGCGTGCACCGGCCGCGGTTCCCTGCTGCTGTCCGCTGCCCGACGGTGGAGCTCCTGCGCCTGGCCGCGCTGCTGCGCCGGCTGTTCCGGTCGCAGCACCGCGCATCCGCGCCGCGATCATCTGCGCAGCCATCGGAGGCAGACGGCGGACATCGCTGCCGGACGTCACAGCAACGGTGACCACCTTCTTGGTAGCGAGATCCTTCAGCGTGACCGTGCCCGCGGCCGGATCCACCGCGGTCAGCAGGCCGGAGTAGTTCCTAAAGCTGCCTGCGACAATCTCCTCGGCGGCGATCGTCGTGCCGTCGGGCGAACGTGTTCCGCGGACACGCACTTGATCGCCAGGCCCGATCGAGGCAAGGTCGTTCCTGGCGGCATCTTCAAATCGCACGGAACCTGGCGCGTAACGCCGCACGATGGTCTGAGGTGTTGTGGTGACCGTGATGCTCCGCAGACCGCTTGAGATGACGAGCTTGCCTGCGGCGGCATCGACCGACTTTACGATTCCGCCGCCGCCGCGCGCCCAAGCGGCTTCCTCGGCCTCGTGCGTCTGGGCGATTGCGGAGGACTTCATCAGGACCACGCGGGCCGCAGTCAGCGTTGTGCCCGTATCGCCCGCCGTTCCCGTCACAAGAGCGCGATCGCCTGGCTGCACGTCGTTGGCTGATCCGGCAGTCGCTGCGCTGAGACTCTTAGCGCCGGGCGGAACGATCAGCACCTTCGCCGCTGCGGGAAGATTCACGGTGACGTCCTGTCCGGCGGCGGTTGTCAGCACAAATCCATCGCCGCTCGCGGACTTGACGGTACCGCTTTGATGCGGGGCGGTCCCTGCTTGCGCACCAAGACGGAGCGTGCCTACCACCGCAAGCACAACTATCGCCAGCCACGGCGCGTACCACCGAAGAGATTTCAAGAGAAAGGAGGTCATCGGGTAAGAAAAAGCCTTGCGAACAGGAGTCGGCATGGAACTCTCGGGCGGGTTCAGCAAAACACAACGCCGCCAAAGCCACCCATTAAGAATACGGACTGAGTGCGCAAAAGTTTCCCGCCGCAATCGCGATCGTGAAACCATTCCCAAAGAGCGAATCGACTAAGGCAGCACCGAGCCGTCCTCGAGCGGAAGCTCCAGGTGCGACGGGTACTTCGGCGAGGCGTAGAGGGTCAGCGTCTCGGCCTTGTACGCGGACGGCGGCGCCGTCATTATGTTTGGCACCCAGGTCTGCGGATTGCGATCGTAGAGCGGAAACCAGCTGGACTGCACCTCGACCATCATTCGATGGCCCTTGAGGAAGGTGTGGTCCGCGCCATGCAGGCTCCATTTGTACTCAGCCACCTCGCCGGGCTTCACCGGCTCGGGATCCGTGAAGCTCTTGCGGTACCGTCCGCGGAGAATTTCCTCAGCCACCATGAGCTCGTAACCGTCCGGGTAGACGTCGATCAACTTCGTCACCCAGTCGGTGTCGGATCCCGTGGTTGCTGCAAACAGATCGGCAGTGACGTCGCCGGTTACCGTCACGTCGCCCGTGAGCACCGACGTCTCGAAGTTGGCGAGGTCCTTGCGTCCGGAGACAAACTGCTGATCCTCCACGAGCCAGGTACGCCACTGCGACCCCTGTCCGTAGGTCGATTGAATCGGCCGATGACGATACGGGATGGGATCGGTGGGATCGGCGATGTAGGTCGCGGCGATTCCGTTCGGGGTGTTTGGCCCTGAAAGGCTGAGTTGCTGATTGGGCTCGAGATACAGATTCGCCTCGTGGAAGCCTTGCTTGGGCGGCCAGACGTTGTAGCGATGCCACTTGTTCTCGCCGGTGCGGAAGCTCGCAGTGTCCTTCAGATCGAAGCCGGGCTTGCCCTTGAGATAGGACTCAAAGAATGGCGCCTCAAAGGTTGAGCGATAATACGCGCCGGTTTCTTCGCCGCCGAAGGTTATTCCGCCGTACTTGCTCATCAGCTCGGTGCCCGGACCGAACGCCCATCCGCCGTGGTTCCACGGACCAAGCACCATGTACACGCGATGCTCCGGATCGTTGGGATCCTCGTGCGGGCGCAGCGCGGCGTACTCGGCCTGCGTTCCCCACATGTCCTCCTGGTCCCAGTAGCCGCCGACTTCGAGTGTCGGCACCTCAGGCTTGCCGAGGTGCGGCTCGACGGCCATATCCTGCCAGAACGCGACGTAGCTCGGTTGCGAAAGAAAGACCTTCGCCGTAGGCAGATTGCTCATCCCCGCCGCAGCCGCGGCGCCGGCAAAGTTCACGTGGTCAAGGAAGAAGGTGTACTGGTCCTCCTTCGAGCTCTGCGGGACGTCCGTCTTCTGCGCCTCGAGCTGCTGGACATAATCGAAGCCATAGGTCTCGCGGAAGGCTCCGTTGTGAAAGAAGTCGTCACCCTTCCAGATGTTCGTCATTGGCGCCTGCGGACTGATGGCCTTGACCCCAGGGTGCGCATCGATACCCGCCATCATCGCGAGAAATCCCGGATAGCTGATGCCGAGAACGCCCACTTTGCCGGAGCTGTTCGGTACGTTCTTCAGCAGCCAATCGATGGTGTCGCGCGTGTCGGTCGTCTCGTCGACATCGTTCTTTGTCTTGTGGTCCACGATGGGCCGGTTCATGACGAACTGCCCACCAGAGCCGTAGCGCCCGCGAATGTCCTGATAGACGAAGATGTATCCGCTGGTCGCTAGCTCAGGCTTGGTGACTGCGACCGACTCCGGCGAAGCTCCCTCGACCCCGTAGGGTGTGCGCCCCATGAGAAAGGGCAGCGGCGGACCGCTCGTGTCGCTGCCCTCGGGTCGCAAGATGACGGTGTGCAATTG
>DASYBN010000414.1:0-3620 GCA_036500785.1 Acidobacteriaceae bacterium | reverse complement strand
ACCGCCGGGACCTTGCCCTCCAGCGTGCGCGGAAGCTCAGGATTTAGCGCGACCGCACGAAATGGCGAGGGCGTGCCTGTGACGGGCTCTACTTGCAGCGCGCGATTCAGCCATCCATCAGGCGTCGACTTCACGCCCGGCGTTCCGCTCTCCATAAAGTCCTGCGCATCGAAGTGCGAGCGAGACGGATCAGGTGATCCAGCGGCATGCACAATCGCGAGATGTCCCTGGTCATAGAGCGGCTTCATCGCGCTGGTCGCGGGATGCAGACCGAAGAACCCATCGAGATCCACGACGTCGTTCTTCTGAATCGCAATCGTCGGGCGCATCCTGTAGTAGTTCTTCTCGGCGTGCGGAACGACGACGTTCAGCCCATCGCAGGCTCCGCGCTGAAAGATGACGACGAGCTTCTTGCGGCTCGTTGCCGCGCGGTCAACTTCTGCATAGATTGCGCGCGTTAGGAATGCGGGCACAACGGACGTTCCAACCAGCGCGAGCGCTCCACCGCGAAGAAATCCACGCCGCGTCACGCCGTTGCGCCGCGCAGAATCGCGCCCGCACATATCGCATCCCCAGTCGCTCGCATCCGTGAAACGCATCCTGTTCGCCATCGCTACTCCTAGCTTCCTAACTTCTCGCTATCTGCGTTGGAACTCGGGCGAGCCGAGCAGCAATCCCGCCATGGTATCCACGGGCGATCCGGTTCCCTGCTGCTGTGGCGTGTGCCCGGCCTTCGTTTGCATGAATCGCCCGCTCATCTCGGAATCACTCTGCGACGGACTTGCCTTGAACGCTTCCTCGGCGCTCTGCTGTGCCGTCGGATCATCAAACTGCGCCAGCACGGTCGAACGCGTCCTGTCTGTCGCGGGCTCGCCGAGCAGCGCGATCTCCAACCTGTTCTCGGTCTGGGCGTCAGGGATCAGAACAGCTCCGTCGGAATCGCCCAGCAAACCGGGCCAATCTGTCCTGGTTCCCATCACGCGATTGCTGCTTAGCACGAGCGCAAAGTTCATCCTTGAGATCAGCGCATTGCTGCTCACCCAGTCATCGCTCGCCCACGAGTAACCCTGCGGCGTCTGCATGCCGTAGATCGGCATTCCGAGCCGGTCCATCGCCTGCACCAACGGAAGCGGATTCTTCACGTCCGCACCGCTAGCCCGCAGAGCGCTGGCCATGAACTCAATCGGCGTTTTCACCTTGGCGCGATAGACCTGTGGGCTCCAGAATTCCGGCGAGCGATACATGGTCAGCAACACCGCGCGAATGTTTCCATCCGTCTTGAGAAACGCCGCGGCCATTCTGTTGACAAGCGCTGGTGGCGGAGTATCGCTCAGAAAGCGCACGGCTAATTTTTCACTCACGAAGTGCGCCGTCGCCGGGCTGGTCGCCAGGATGTGCAACACCTCCAAGCCTTCCTTCTGCCCTTTGCTCTTGATCTTGTGTCCGAGCACGATCTTGGTGCCTGGCTCGTGACGGGCCTCATCGAAGTACGCTTCGCCGCCTTGCGCCGGCTTATCGATGGTCCATCCTGTAAAGCACTTCGCGACTTCGATGACATCCTGCTGCGTGTAGCCGCCGTTCACGCCCAGCGTGTGCAGCTCCATCAACTCGCGCGCGTAGTTCTCGTTGATCCCCTTGGGCGCCTGCTTCTTCGCATTGGGCCGGAACATTGGCGCATACTGCGCGCGCTCGGCCTGGTCAGAATGCGGTCCGACGCTCTCCCAGTTGTCCAGGTACATCAACATCGCCGGGCTCTGCGCGACCGCGACAAGAAGGTTCTCAAACTTGCCCATCGCGTGCGGCAGGATCACGTCGCGTTCATAGCCTGGAAGGTAGTATGGCTCGTTCTGGTTTTTGCGCAGATAGACGCTGAAGTGGTTCAGCCAGAAGTCGGTCATCACGGCCTGCAGCTGGCGCTCGGAGAAGACATCGCGTTCCAGCCGCTCGTCCAGCACCTCCGCGCCGACGACACGCTCCGGCGCTGTCATGAACGACTCGGCAATCTCCGCGTCCTGCGGCGTCATTCCCTGTAACAGCAGCAGCTTCTGCATCGGCTTCAGCGCACTCTTGAAGGCGAGCATCTCCTCCGGCCGCATGGACACCATACGGTCCACGCGCTGGTCCGGAGACATCGCGAGCAACGCCTGCACGTCCTCAGGTGCGGGCTCGATGAGATCCTTGCCCTTCAGCTTGCCCTTCTTGTTCAGCTCGTTGCCGGCCATGTCGGCATCCGTCGTGGCGCCGGCCATTTGCATGCTTGCCGGCATGCCGCCTTCGGGCTGGGTCTGCTTCTCCGTCGCCAGCGCCTTCTGCTTCAGGTCGTACTCATACTTCGCGTCGCTGAGAATCGCGCGCTGGACGCGATCGTGCGGCATGGGCAGATCGCGCCTCTCGGTCATCCTCAGCATGGCCTGGGATGGGAAACGCTCCATCAACTGTGACTGTGAGAGGCGCAGCGCGGGAAACTGGGTCATCCTCTGTTCGAACGCCGAGTCGTCGATTTTTTCGGGCTGCAGCTGCTCGAGGAACCAGCGGTCCAGGCCCATGCGCTCGACGTCGGCGGCATCTCCCGGTCGTGGCCCGAAGGTAAAGCGGTTCAGTGCGTGGAGCACGCGCTCCTGCTCGGTGAGCGGAGCCTGCTTTTCTGCGCGCTTCGGCATTGCGCGAGCTGCCGAGGGCGGACCGGCTGCAAAGGCTGCCTGCGGAACGGTCATCAAGCCGCACAAGAGGCCGGTGAGAGCCGTCTGGGCGATTCCGCGGATCCATCCACGCTGCCGGCGGCTCATGCGCAGGTCTCCTATGTCAGGTCAGACCGCCGTGCGATGCGAAAAGTTGCGATCTGGACTCGAATCTGGCACCTAACTTGTTGGTCTTAGAACTCCGCCAGCTCCCGCATTGCCTCAAATAGCCTCTCTGGCTGCGGCAGAATTATGTCCTCGAGGAGCGGCTGGTAGGCCACGAAGGTGTCCATCGCGCCGATGCGTTTCACCGGCGCGTCGAGGTCGTGGAAGAGCTCATCGCCGATGCGCGCAGCAATCTCCGCGCCGTAGCCCCAGCTGAGCATGTCCTCATGCGCGACGATCACCTTGCTGGTCTTGCGGACCGACTCCGCAATAGCGTCCCAGTCGTACGGGCTGAGGCAGCGCAGGTCGATCACCTCGACCTCGATCTTGCGCTCGCGCGCGAGGCGCTGCGCAGCCTGCAGGGCGCGGGGAACGACAGCGCCGTAGGTGATCACGGTCAGGTCCTTGCCCGCGCGCACGACCTTCGCCTTGCCGAACGGGATCATGTACTCCGGGCCGGGGTAGGGCGCGCGGCCGAACGTCTCGCGGTAGAGTCGCTTGTGCTCGAGGAAGAGCACAGGATCATCGCAGTGGATCGCCGTCCGCAATAACCCCGCCGCATCCAGCGCATTCGACGGCATCACGACGCGAACGCCGGGGGTGTGGGTGAAGATGCTCTCGCCGGACTGCGAGTGATAGATGGAGCCGCCGGTTAGATAGCCGCCGATGGGAACGCGCATGACCAGCGGGCACGAGAACTGCCCGTTCGAGCGCCACCGCATGACGCTGAGCTCGTTGCGCATCTGGTGCATTGCGGGCCAGATGTAGTCGAAGAAC
>DASYBN010000413.1:0-5434 GCA_036500785.1 Acidobacteriaceae bacterium | reverse complement strand
ATCCCGGAGGACGAACTACGACCCGACGGTTCCTGGTTGCTCTTGTTTTTCTGCTGATCCATCTCTCGATCGTGTGATGCCATAGGTTGACTCCTCATCAACTTCAGCGGGCGATTATCCGTCCGCCACACCATAGGAGAGCCTCATCTAGCTGCGCGTTGCCCCTGAAGCGGAGCTTTGATTTGCTGAAAAAGCTTGGTATTTTCGGGGATGAAAACGACTCTCACGTAAGCCGAATAATCTCAACATCAACGCCATTTGGGTCTGCACTCAATGGGTCGGATCGCGCATGTGATTGGGCTGGACCCGAGTGGGGTATTCTCTCCACAGCCTCGCATGCCAGAGCTGCCGGATATCACTGCGTACCTCACCGCGCTTACGCCGCGGGTTCTCGGCAAGCCCCTGCTTGAGCTTCGTGTTGCAAGTCCGCTCTTGCTCCGCACCGCGGTTCCACCGATTCACTCCGTGGAAGGCAGAGTGGTTCGCGGGCTGCGTCGCGTCGGCAAACGCATTGTCTTTGTGTTCGACCCCGCCGATGACGCCAACGAGAATGGCGATGAGAGTGCGGCCGCGCTGTTTCTCGTGCTGCACCTCATGATTGCCGGCCGGCTCCATTGGCGCGAACTCCGACCCGGCGGCGCTCGCCCGAAACTGGGCGGACGAAATAACCTGGCGTCGTTCGATTTCCCGGACGGCTCGCTTGTTCTCACTGAAGCTGGAGCGAAGCGGCGCGCATCATTGCATCTCGTTCGCGGCGAGGCGGCGCTTGCCGCGCTGGATCCGGGCGGGCTGGACGTCTTTGCGCTTTCGCTCGATGATTTCCGGCTTGCGTTGGCGGCGGAGAACCACACGCTGAAGAGGGCGCTCACAGATCCGCGCGTTCTCTCCGGCATAGGGAACGCCTACTCGGACGAGATACTGTGGGCGGCCAAGCTCTCGCCGCTCGCGCAAACCCAAAAGCTTAACGCAGACGAGTGGCAGCGACTTCACGCGGCAACGCGCGAAACCCTGCAACTCTGGATCGACCGTTTCAACGCGGAAGCTGCTAAGAAGTTCCCGGAAAAGGTCACAGCCTTCCGGCCCGAGATGGCCGTTCACGGCCGCTATAACTTGCCGTGCCCGCGCTGCGGAACGCCTATCCAGCGGATTCGCTATGCGGACAACGAGACCAACTACTGCCCCACTTGCCAGACTTCCGGGAAAATTCTCGCGGACCGTTCGCTCTCGCGCCTGCTCGGCTCCGACTGGCCGCGCACTCTGGATGAACTCGAGGCGCTTAAGCGGAGATAAGAGCATTCGAGGTTCTTATCGCATTAGGTGTATTCCAAACTGGTTGTTAGTTTGCTTCTATGGCCCAGAACAACAGTCGCGCCGTTTTCGATGCCACCGCCGCGACTTACGACCGCGACCGGATGAAGCTCATCCCCGGGCACGAGACCTTCTACGCGGCTGCGCTCGAGCTCGTCCCCAGTGACGCCACGCACATTGTCGAGCTGGGCGCCGGGTCGGGCCTGTTCTCGGCAATGCTCCGCGCTGCGTTCCCAGCGACGCACCTCACCTTGATCGATTTCTCCGCAAACATGCTGGCGCTTGCACGCCAGCGCCTGGACGACAACGCGGCTGACATCACGTTCAAGCTCGCGGATTACACAACCGAGCCGCTGCCCGGCAACGCTGATGCGATTGTCTCGTCCCTCTCCATTCATCACCTGGAGGACGAACGCAAACGCGCGCTTCTTCCGCACGTCTTCGAGGCGCTGCGCCCCGGCGGCATCTTCATCAACGCCGACCATGTCGCCGGTCCCACACCGGAGCTCGAAGACATTTATCAGCGCCGCTGGCTCGCCGAGGCACGCACGCTTGGAGCAACGGAGCAGCAGATCGCCGATTCGCTGTACCGGCAGCAGGAGGACCGCCGCACGCCCGTCGCAGCACAGCTTGCATGGATGCGCGAGGCTGGCTTTGCAAATGTGGATTGCTGGTACAAGCACTCAAGCTTCGCGGTGATGAGCGGCGCGCGCCCACGCTGACGCGCACCGCTTCACGTCGAGCTGAGATGGCCTACGCTGCGCGCGCAGCCAACGCCGTGCCCGGCTCCAGCTTCACCTTCAGCCAGCCCGGCTCATGCTGATCGAAGTGCCTGTAGGCATCAATCGCCGAAGCCACCGGCACCCTGCGCGTGAAGAACTCCTCCGGATGCATGACGCCGCTCCGCACCAGCTCAATTAATCGCGGAAGGTACTTGCGATGATTGCAGTTGCCCATCCGCAGTGTGACATTCTTGTTCATCGCCATGCCGATCGGGAACGACTTCAGCGTTGGCGGATACACGCCGATGATCGAGAGCGTGCCGGCTTTGGCGACCGACTCCACGGCCCACTCGAGCGCCTGTGACGGCGCGCCGCCGGTCCACCAGTTCTTGCGCTCGGCTTTGCGTGTATCGGGAGCGACATCCTGCATCTCCTGCTCGAACTGTTTCTTCATCTTCGAACTCGTGTGTTTTGAGCAGGTCGCATCGACGCCGACCGCATCGATGACACGATCCGGCCCGGAACCGATGGTCAGCTCATGCAGGACGGCGACCGGATTCTCTTCGCTGAAGTCGATCGCCTCGGCTCCATGGCGGCGTGCCTCTTCGAGCCGCGATTTCACCTGGTCGATCGCGAACACGCGCCCGGCGTTCATATGCTGCGCGCACATGATGGCCATCATGCCGACAGGACCGCAGCCGAAGACCGCAACCGTATCGCCGGGTTTGATCCCCGCCATCTCGGCGGCCTGGTAACTCGTCGGCAGGATGTCGCTCATCATGATGGCGGCGTCGTCGGAGATCTCTTCCGGCAGCTTCATCAGGTTCACGCCGGCGTACGGCACGCGCGCGTACTCGGCCTGCAGGCCGTCGAGGCCGCCCGCGGTCTCCGGTCCGCCGAAAAACACCGTGCCGCCGAGCGGTCCCAGCTCGTTGATGCGGTTGCATTGCGAATAAAAGCCGGCGCGGCAGTAATTGCAGCTGCCGCAGCCGAGTGTCGACGGCACAATCACGCGGTCGCCAGGGCGGAAGTTGCGCACCGCCTCGCCCACCTCTTCGACGACACCGACCGCCTCATGTCCGATGATGCGGCCCGGCTTCATCCCACTGAATGTTCCGCGGATGAAGTGCAAATCCGTTCCGCAGATGGCGGACGAGGTAATCCGCACGATCGCATCGTTATCATCCTTCAGCTTCGGCTGCGGCACGTTCTCCAGCCGGACGTCACCAATCCCGTGAAATACAACTGCCTTCATAGCTCTGCTCCTTCATACGAACGGGTCGTGCCCCTGTGCTTAAGATGCGGCTGGCGTTGCGCTGCGCTTCTTATGTGCGTCAGCCGACTTTTACGAGACTGGTGCTTTTGTCGGCCAGCGACTCAGGTTGTGCAGCCGTGCGCGCTCGTCTATCCTTAAGCAAGAACTCGCGGCACTCAGCCGCGATATTTTTTTCAAGGGCCCCTTTTGTCTGTTCTCCGTTTTCTCTATGTCTCCCTGGTTGTGATCGGCCTCTTCGCCTGCGCCGAAACGGCTTCAGCCCAAACCTCTGTGTACGGAACCGCAATGGCCGGTGCGTTCGGTTTCAGCGGCGACAACTATCCGACCGGGCCATCGATGAAGCCCCGTGCAGAGGGGTTCACCGCCGGCGCGTTCTACATGTTCCCCAGCACCAGCCGCTTCAAGGCGGGACTTGACGGCCGCATGAGCTTCGGCCCCGGCTATAACGGCGGCAAAGCATATACGGCCGGTGTTCGTTTGGCATTTGTGCCGCACCACCTTCTGTTTCGGCCGTACGTGCAGTTCGGAGGGGGCGGTGCATCCACGCAGCTGCACGAGAGCGTCTGTAGCGGATCCGATTGCACCTTAACCACGCAGACGATCACAGGTGGAGTCGTGCAGCTTGAGGGCGGACTGGACCTGCACGTGAATCGCAGGTTTGACATCCGCGCTTTTGACTACACGAAGGACTCGGGCGGCTCTCGAGGCCTGACGAGTCCGGCGGTGCAGTCGTTCTCCGGCGGCCTGGTCTTTCACTTCGGCTCGCGGGAGCCCCGGAATCGTTGACGGCCGCGGGTCGTCTAATCTAGACGCAGCAGAAGCGGCCCAACTATGAAGCTCACCCGCTATACAAAGTTCACCGGCGACCTCTCGACGAGCTTCGACCTCGAAGATCTGATGGAAGCGCTGTCCGATTTTTTCCTCGACTCCGGTTTTGAGGATCCGTGGTCGCAGTCCTCAAACCCTTCGGATTCTATGGAGGACCTGCGCGAGGCAATCCGGCAGGCACTCGACTCCGGCGAACTGCTCGACGAAGACGCGCAGGATAAGTACGACGAGCTTCCCGAGGAAGGCAAGCAGGAGCTCGTCGAAAAGATTATTCAGCGCATGAAGGACGAGGCATTCCTGAACGCTGAAGCGCCTGAGCAGCAGCCCGGGCCGGGACAGCAGGGCGACGGAGAAACCGATGCGCGCTTCGAGGTGACGGACAAGGGGATGGACTTCCTCGGCTTCAAGGCGCTGCGAGATCTGCTCGGGCCGCTCGGCAAGTCCTCACTCGGCCGCCACGACACGCTCTATGAGGCTGCGGGGGTCGAGACCAACGGCTCCTCGAAGAACTACGAGTTTGGCGATTCGCTGAATCTTGACATCAACCAGACGCTGAACTCCGTCTTTGCGCGCGAGGGGCCGCCGGATGGATCGGGCACGCTCAACCTTGAGTACTCCGATCTCTACGTTCAACAGGCCGACTATCAATCCTCCTGCGCGACGGTCGTTCTGCTCGACTGTTCGCACTCGATGATTTTGTATGGCGAGGACCGCTTCACGCCCGCCAAGCGCGTGGCGATGGCGCTGAGTCATCTGATTCGCACGCAATATCCCGGCGATCAGCTATCGCTGGTCCTGTTTCACGACTCTGCGGAAGAGATCGCGATCTCGCAGCTACCGCGCGTCAAGGTGGGCCCGCACTACACCAACACGCGCGAAGGCCTGCGCGTCGCCCAGCGCATCCTGCGCTCGTCCGGCAAGGACATGAAGCAGATCGTGATGATCACCGACGGCAAACCGTCGGCGCTCACGCTGGACGACGGCCGCATTTACAAGAACGCGTTTGGGCTGGATCCGATCGTGATCGCGGAGACGCTCGAAGAGGTCGGCCGCTGCAAGCGATCCAACATCATGATCAACACGTTCATGCTGGCGAATGACTTTCAGCTCGTGCAGTTCGTGCAGCAGATGTCTGCGATGTGCCGGGGTAAGGCTTACTTCACGACGCCGCAGACGCTGGGCAACTATCTGCTGATGGACTTCATGTCGCACCGGTCGAAGCATATTAACTAAGAACTGCGGCGTATCAAACAAAAGCCGTCGCGCTACTATCGTGTGGATCGAAACACCGGAGGCCCAC
>DASYBN010000412.1:0-4507 GCA_036500785.1 Acidobacteriaceae bacterium | reverse complement strand
ATTCCGACGACAGCATTGGTAACCGTGCAGTCGAAGACGCCGGTGCAGCTCGATCCGCGCGCGCTCACGCTGCAGGTAAATGGGCACGACGCGCCGATCACGTCCGTGAAACCTGCGGCCAACGGCCCGGTAGAGCTTGCAGTTTTGATCGATGACGGGCTGCGGACGTCGTTCAGCCTCCAGCTGAAGGAGATGCAGACCTTCCTCAACAGCCTGCCTCCGAACGTGAAGGTGCTGGTCGGCTACATGGAGAACGGCACGGTGCGTTCGGCGGGCCACTTTACGGCCGACCACCAGGAGATGGCGTCGGACCTGCGCATGCCGCTTGCCTCGCCCGGCATGAGCGCGAGCCCCTACTTCTGTCTGTCGGACTTCGTGAAGCACTGGCCGTCTCAGGAGCCGGCTGCCCGCATCGTGCTGATGATTACGAACGGCGTCGACCCCTACAACGGCCGGCCATCGATCACCAATCAGGACAGTCCGTACGTGCAGGCGGCGCAGGACGACGCGCAGCGTGCCGGCGCGGCCGTGTACTCGATCTACTATGGCGATGCGGGCTTCCGCGGCGGACGCGGCAGCTTCAGCGGCCAGAGCTACCTCCAGCAGGTGGCCGACGCGACCGGAGGAGAGCTCTTCAACCAGGGCCCCATCAGCCCTGTGTCGCTCGCGCCGTATCTCGAGCAGCTGCAGCGCGCCATCGCGAACAGCTATGAGATCGGCTTCATGGCGAACGCAGGCAACGGCAAGCACGAGTCACTGACGCGGATTCGCGTGAAGTCCAACCAGCCAGGCGTAAAGCTGCGCGCTCCGCAGGCAGTCACGCCTGGCACGAACGAACAGCTCGTCAGCACGCGCTGAAAATTGCAACGAACAGCGGCTCCGGGCAGCCTCAGTGCTGAACGGAGTCCGCTGATTTAGCGAAGGTCTGCCAGGGGGTGCTGAGGCTTTGGGCCAGAATTCGGCTCCGCCGAGGCACCTCCTGCAACAGCTGCCATAGGCCTGCTCCGAAGCACAACACCAGCAGAGGCCCGTCAATGACCTTGCGGATCTCCCAGCTGTAAATCGCGAACGCGTTCAGCAGCACAAACCCGGCGATCAAGACGATGAGGGCTCCGGAGCGTTCAAACCTGGAGCGCAGAACCCGCCACAGAATCATCGTCATCAGAAGCGTCACCGGAGCGACGTCGTACTCCATGATGCGCGGATTGAGCAGAATGACGCCGACAAGGACGACCGGAAACCACTGGCGCAGCGAAAAATAACCGGCAAAATACAGCCGCGAAAGATAAAGCAGAGCGGCCAACACCGGCACCGCATACAGGCCGTAGACGATCAGCCCCGCCGGCGAGTACGAAACCCCGTGCCGGTAGAGCAACTCGCTGAACAGACCGGCCGGACTGCAGCCGAAGTCGTGGTTGTACTGGAACTGCAGATCGACCGCGTGCAGGTAGTGGCGGAAGAGCTCCGGCCAGAGCACCGGCTGCAAAGCGAACAGCGTGATCCCGGAGAGGCAGGTCGCCGCAACCGGAAACCACTGTCTGCGCGCGGTGAACAGCGGAATGACAACGAGGCTCAGCAGCGGCGCCTTCACACACGATGCCGCGAGCGTTGCAGCGTAGAACCAGCTCCAGGACCCGGTCTTCAACCCTCGATACGCCGCCAGCAGAACCGCGGCATAAAGAACGAACGCAACGTTGCCGCCCAGCAGAATGCCGTTTGCCAGCATGCCCGGGAAAAAAGAAGCGACCGGCACCAGAAAGAGAAAGTACTTTCGTTCGTCGTCCTCCGCAGCTTTCAGGCAGACCCACAGCTGAACCAGAACCGCGGCCGCGTAGCCGATCCAATAGAGCAGGGAACTAAGGCCCAGAGGAAGCGCGCCGATGAGCCGCAGCAGAGGAAGCGTGATCGGCGAATAGACATAGCTGAACGGCGGATCGGCATTGCCCTGCACGCAATGGCTCGCATGGCAGGCATCCTGAATTGCAGTCGCATCCGCGTAGGGGTCATGGTGCAGGCGCACCGACTGGATCGCCCTCTGATAG
Organism: Acidobacteriaceae bacterium; assembly: GCA_036500785.1. Lineage (GTDB taxonomy): Bacteria > Acidobacteriota > Terriglobia > Terriglobales > Acidobacteriaceae > Granulicella. The sequence goes on along the minus strand of DASYBN010000412.1, from coordinate 2,465 downwards.
ACGGTGACGTCCCATCCCCAGGTGTCGACACCTACCCACACTGCGATAGAGAGACAGACGCCAATCCACAAGGCCCAGTACAGTCGACGCAGCAAAGGATCCGATGGGACCAGGCCGCTCGCCCGCGGTGAATCAGTTGTCAATCGCCGCTCCCATTCGTTCATGCGCAAGCTCTTTCCCGCGGATAGCGGCGCGACGGTGGCTGCGCCATGTTACCTGGCTGCTGATGGACAGGTTCCACACCGAGCCAAGTACGATTCCCGCAAACCCGGCAAGGTACCAGTCCATACCGCTCTGCCATAGAGCATACGCAAACACCACATTGGCCCACGCGCCGAAAGAGCACGCCACCGTGAAGCGGGCGAGGCCGGAGAGCAGCCGAGCGCCTCTCAGCCGCTGGTGAGCGAAGGTGATCCGGTCGTTGAGGAAGAAGTTTTCGGTCATGGCGGCCAGAGCCGCGGCCGATTGCGCCGCCACGAAATGGAAGTGGCCGAAGCGCGTGAGCAGGAACAGCGTGACGAAGTGCGTGATCAGCCCAAGGCCGCCGACGAAAAGATAAAGCGGCATGGCGCCGGGCAGAATGTTGCCGGTCAGCTTGTTGACGATCAGTGCGAGGTGTTCAACGCCGATCAGAACATCCAGCTTGCTCTCCCCAAACTGGCGCGCGCGGAAAGTGTAGCCCACCTCAGCCACACGCACGGGGCGTCGCGAGGAGGCCAGCAGATCGACAAGAATCTTGAATCCGCTGCACTGCAGGTCGCGGACAACCTCGCCGAGAAAGCTGCGGCGAAGGATGAAGTAGCCGCTCATCGGATCTGTCAGCTCGCAGCGGCAGACTGCCTCACTCACCTTGCGCCCAAGCCGGCTGAGCAGGACGCGGCGGCGGCTGAAATCTCCCATGCTCCCGCCGGCCGAGTTGCGCGTGGCGACAACCAGGTCCAGCGATTCGCTGCGGATGGTCTCAAGAAGCTGCGGAAGGATCGCCTCATCGTGCTGGAGGTCCGCATCCATCACCGCAATGAAGGTCGCCTGGGTCGAGAGCATGCCTTCGATGCACGCGGATGACAGGCCGCGGCGCCCAATGCGATGGAGCAGGCGAATATTGGGGTTCCCGCGAGCGTACTCGGCGATAACCTCGGCCGTCCCGTCCGGTGAGTCGTCGTCAACAAAGATCGCTTCCCAGCGATATCCCTGGAGAACCTCACCTAGCCGGGAGATTACGACGGGAATGTTTTGCCGCTCGTTATAGGTCGGCAAGATTACGGCGATATCCAATCAGTTGCTCCGTAGATTCGTTAGTTCTGACGGGAATCCGGCGAAATCAGCCTACATGACCTTCAACAAGTTTAACCCGCAAAATGTCCCAGTGTTCCGCGAAAGGAACCAAAAAGCGAAGGCCCCGGATCTCTCCAGGGCCTCCGCCTTTGCTTTTGCCTTTGCTGTTGCTTTTGCGGCGAAGCCGCGTCGGCCCCATGCAATGGTGCGCCGAACGCGCGTCCGCCCCACGCAGTGGTTAGTACATGCCGTCCATGCCGCCGTGGTTGTGGCCGCCTGCCGGAGCTTCCTTCTTCTCCGGGATCTCGGCGATCATGGCCTCGGTGGTGAGCATAAGACCGGCAATCGACGCCGCGTTCTGCAGGGCAGTGCGCGTCACCTTCGTCGGGTCGATGACGCCGGCCTTGACCAGGTCCTCGTAGGTGCCGGTTCCGGCGTTGTAGCCGAAGTTCGCCTCCTTCGAGTCGTTGATCTTGCCGATCACAACCGAGCCTTCCTCGCCCGCGTTCTGCACGATCATGCGCAGCGGCTCCTCGAGCGCACGGCGGATGATCTGGGCGCCGACCTTCTCGTCACCCTCCAACGTGCTGACAAGCTTCTCCACGGCCTTGCCGGCGCGGACCAGAGCCACACCACCGCCCGGGACGATGCCTTCCTCGACCGCCGCACGTGTCGCATGCATCGCATCCTCCACGCGCGCCTTCTTCTCCTTCATCTCGGTCTCCGTCGCAGCTCCAACCTTGATCACCGCAACGCCGCCGACCAGCTTGGCCAGGCGCTCCTGCAGCTTCTCGCGGTCGTAGTCGGAGGTGGTCTTCTCGACCTGCGCGCGAATCTCCTTCACGCGTCCCGAGATCTTGTCATCGGTTCCGCCGCCGTCAACGATCGTGGTGTTGTCCTTGTCGATCGTCACGCGCTTCGCCGTGCCCAGGTCCTCGATCTTTACGCCCTCGAGCTTGATGCCGAGGTCCTCGGTGATCGCCTTGCCGCCCGTGAGAACAGCGATGTCCTCGAGCATGGCCTTGCGGCGGTCGCCGAAGCCAGGAGCCTTCACCGCAGCCACGTTCAGCGTGCCACGCAGCTTGTTGACCACCAGGGTCGCCAGCGCCTCGCCGTCTACATCCTCAGCAATGATCACGAGCGGCTTCGCGGTGCGGGCAATCTGCTCCAGCAGCGGCAGCAGGTCCTTC
>DASYBN010000411.1:0-2565 GCA_036500785.1 Acidobacteriaceae bacterium | reverse complement strand
ATGAAACCAAAATGAATATTGAAGCCATGCGCGAAGAGCAGCAGCTTGCCTTTCTTCAAGTGTTGCGCGATGTGCTCGGTGTAGACCGCGGCCTGCGTCTGGTCGGGGACCAGGATCATGATGACGTCGGCCCACGCAGCGGCATCGGCAACGCTGAGCACGGTGAGGCCGGCCTTCTCTGCCTTGGCGCGCGAGCGGCTGCTCGCGGCAAGGCCGACGCGAACATCAACGCCGGAGTCCTTCAGATTGAGCGAGTGGGCGTGGCCCTGCGAGCCATAACCGATCACCGCGACCTTTTTTGCCTGGATAAGGGAGAGGTCGGCGTCTTGATCGTGAAAAACCTTGGGCATGATTGCTCCTTGAGATAAGTCAGCTTGCTTTCACTCGGGCGATGCTGGGCCGGTGAGTGTGCATCTGCTGGGGTTCGTGTTGCGGTGAAAGGGAAAGCTGCGCAAGAGACTACGTCTCTTCCTCGTGAACGTTTTCAAATTCGTTGGGCAGGATCTCGTCCCCCAGGTTGCCATCAAAGTCCAGCTTACTGCTGTAGCCGGTTCCGTTGCCATCTGCGTTTGGTTTGCTGCCTAGAGCAGAGAGAACGCGGCTGGTGTGATGGCCGCGGCGCATGGCCATGCGGCCGGTGCGCGAGACCTCCAGGATGGTGTAGCCGGACTCAGTGATGACCTGGATCAGCCCCTCGATTTTGCTGGAGCTTCCGGTCATTTCGAGCATGATCGATTCCGGCGCAAGATCGACCACGCGGGCGCGAAAGACGTTGGCCAGCTCGAAGATCTGCGAGCGGGAATGCGGCCCGTTCGGCGTGTCTGGGCCGACGGCGATCTTCATCAGGCACAGCTCGCGGACCACAGCGGCAGCGCGATCGACTTCATCGACATGGACCGTCGTCTCCAGCTTGTAGAGTGAAGCGCGAATGCGATGCGCAGCGTGCTCGTGCGCGTCGCAGACGATCGTCATGCGCGAAGTGTCTGGCCGCTCGGATTCGCCGACCGTGAGCGAAACGATATTGATGTTGAGCCGGCGAAAGAGCGACGCAACGCGGGTGAGCACGCCGGGCTTGTCTTCGACCAGAGCTACGAAGGTGTGAAGCATCACTCGTCCTCCGCGGTCTCAAGCAGGGGATCGCGCTCGGGACGATGGACCATCTCATGCAGCGCGGCGCCGGGCGCGATCATCGGGTACACCCCGTCTTCCTTCTCCACCTGGAAGTTGATCAGAAAAGGCCGGCCGGAGGTGCGCGCCTTTTTGACGATTGGTGTCACATCCCTGCGCTTCGAGATGTGCGCGCCCTCAATGCCGTGCGCTTCTGCAAGCTTAACGAAGTCAGGCGAAAGAATCGGTGAGGCGGAGTAGTTCTTCTCGTAGAAGGCCTCCTGCCATTGGCGAACCATGCCAAGAAAGCCGTTGTTGATGACGGCGATGTTAACGGCAAGCTTCTCCTGCACGATGGTCGAGAGCTCGGCCGCAGTCATCTGAAAGCCACCGTCGCCAGCGATCACCCAGACGTCTTTCTGAGGGCAGGCTGTCTTTGCTCCGATCGCCGCGGGCAGCGCGAATCCCATCGTGCCGAGGCCGCCCGAGGTGACGAGCGAGCGCGGCGCTTCATGCTTGAAGTACTGCGCTTCCCACATCTGATGCTGCCCCACATCTGTAACTATTATGGTGTCGTGTTCGCGTCCGGCAGCCTGCGCCTCGCGCCAGATATCGTGGATGACATGCGCGGCGTAGAGGTGGCCGTTGTCGGGCAGATTGATGATGTCGCGGACCGCTGCCGTGCCTTTGGAAGCGTTGATCTGCCGCAGCCATCCCGAGTCGACGCGTTTCGGCAATAGCGGCTGCAGGGTTTCGAGCACGCCGCGCAGGTCGCCAATGAGCGCTACGTCGACGTGGACATTCTTATTGATCTCCGATGGGTCGATTTCAATGTGGATCTTCTTTGCGTTCTGCGCGTAGCTGGCAAGATTGCCGGTGACGCGATCGTCGAAGCGCATGCCGAAGGCGAGCAGCAGGTCTGCTTCCTGAATGGCGTGGTTTACCCACGATTCCCCATGCATGCCCATCATGCCGAGATGCAGCGGATGCGCCGCCGGGAAGCTGCCCAGACCGAGCAGAGTGGAGGCAACGGGAATCTGTTGCGACTCGGCGAAGGCGATCACCTGCTGCTCCGCGCCGGATTGCGTGATGCCATGTCCTGCGAGGATGACCGGCCGCTTCGCGGATTGGATCAGCGCGATGGCCGCTTGAATCGCGCTCGATTCGGCGCGCAGCATGGGGTGAGGACGTGCAGCGCACGGCGCGCACGCGGCGAATTCGAAGGGTGCAGTGGCCTGCTGCGCATCCTTCGTGATGTCGATGAGCACGGGTCCGGGACGGCCCGATGTTGCGATCTGGAAGGCAAGCCGAATGGACGGCGCGATGTCCTCGGCGCGCGTGACGAGAAAGTTGTGCTTCGTAATCGGCAGCGTGATGCCGGTGATGTCGACTTCCTGAAATGCATCTGATCCCAGAACTTTCGATGAGACCTGGCCGGTGATGCAGACGATCGGTACC
>DASYBN010000410.1:0-2864 GCA_036500785.1 Acidobacteriaceae bacterium | reverse complement strand
GGATGCGGCGAGCGAGCAGCTGGTGTTTGAGGCGCTGGACAGGCTGATGGAGAACAAGACGTCGATCGTGATTGCGCACCGGCTCTCGACGATTCGCAAGGCGAGCTGCATTTATGTGCTGAAGGACGGGCGGATTGTGGAGTACGGAACGCACGATGAGCTGATCGCGCGCGAGGACGGCGTGTACAAGCAGCTGCACGATATCCAGTTTGAGGAGACACCGGAGACGGCACCGGCGACCGTGGCGTAGGCGTCCTGGGCGATCCACACAAAAGCAGATTCCCTGCGGGAATAACAGAAAGAAAGTCAAAACGAAGGCAAATTCGGGGATCTCTCCGCTTCGGCGCTACGCGCCTCCGGTCGAGATGACAGGTAATAAGGCGCGGGCGTTAAGGTAATAGGCGCGGGCATTAAGGTAATAAGGCGCGGGGCATTAGAGGTCCTGCAGTTCGGCGATTCGCTGCTCGAGCACGGTGATGTAGAGCTCGGTTTCGCGGTCGGTGAAGCGGCCGGCGCGGAAGGCGTCGATGAGCTGCTGGTGCGTGAGGTGGCTGAGGAGAGTGCCGATCCAGCGCGCGTCCTCGCGCGGGATGTTGCGCGGGATCCAGAGGTAATGCTGACGGCGGAAGTAAATGGGTGCGAGCAGGCCGCCGGATTCGACGAGCAGGCGGGTGGCGGGTGCGGGTGTGGCGAAGCTTACAGTGGTCGCGGTCTCGTGGGTGATGAAGCGGGAGTGCGCGTATTGCTTCACGTTGCCTTTGCCGCTTGAGTTCCGGATGCGCACGGAGGTGGTGCCGAAGCTGGCGCCGGTGTCGCTGACGAGGAAGATCTGCTGGCCGGTGGCTTTGTCGCTGTAGACGGCGTTGTTTTCGTCTTTGAGGTCCCAGTTATTGAGCAGGGCCATCATGACGCGAAGGCCGTTGAGCTCTCGTGTGTCTCTGAAGGGATTTTGCTTCCAGCGCCAGGAGGCGAGACGCTTTTCGCCGCCGGGCTTGATGGCGAAGCGCGCGTTGAGCACGACGTCGTGATCGCGGACGCTGTGCGCGGTGTGGCGGAGATGCAGCCCGGGGACGGTGGCTTCGGGCAGGACGTAGTCGTTTTCGGTGAAGTAGCCGACCGCCCACAGGAGACGGGAGCAGACGATCTCGGGGCGGGCTTCGGCGCCGAGCTTCACGCGCCAGGTGTGGCCGTTCGCGTCTTCGGCGTCGAACTTTGGATTGGAGTCGTGCTTGTCGACATCGAGGAAGCGGAAGGGCGGAGCGGGCTGGCCGTCCTCTCCACCACTGCCGTAGAAGAGGTTCTTGCGCGCGATGTCGCCGGGGTCCGTCCAGAGAACAGGGTTGTGGATGTCGGCGAGCACTATGGGTTTGTGATTGTCCTTCTTCGCTGCTTTCTGCGCAGAGTGGTGCTTGTGCGTGGAGGCATGCGCGCTGTGCCCGAGCGGTTGCGCCGGGCAGAGCAGGGTGAAGAAGAGGGAGAGTGTGCAAAGAGCGTAGCGTTGTGATCTGGGCGTCAATCGAAACTCCTGGGCATGCGGCTAAGGCTAGAGCGCCTTGAGCTGCGCGATGCGGGTCTCCAGAACGGCGACGTATTGATCGATGGATTCGGCGGGGAAGTTGCCGGCGCGGAAGGCGTCTTCAAGCTGCTGATGACTTAGCTGGCCGAGCATGGAGCCGATCCAGCGGGCGTCTTCGCGCGGGATGTCCTGGCCGATCCACTCGAAGCCCTTGCGGCGGAAGTAGTCTTTGGACGCGAAGCCGGCGGTCTTGACGAGAACGCCGGTGGGAGCGCCGGGCGTGCCGAAGTCGACGGTGGTGGGAGTGGTTTTGGTGATGAATTTGGAGTCGACGTAGTTCTTGACGTTGCCTTTATCCTGCGCGCGGCTGGTTTCGAGCGAGTTGGTGGCGAAGGTGGCGCCGATGTCCGAGACGAGGAAGATCTCATGCCCGGTTTTTTTGTTGGTGTAGACGGCGTTGTTGACATCCTTGAGGTCCCAGCTGTTGAGCACGGCCATCATGACGCGGAGACCGTTGAACTCGCGCGTGTCGCGGAAGGGGCAGGACTTCCACTCCCAGATGCCGATCTTGGTGTCCTTGCCGGGCTTGCGGGCGAAGCGGGCGTCGATGACCTGTTCGCCGTTGTGGATGCGCTTTTCGCCGCGCTTCATGTCAAGGCCTTCGATGGTCGCGACGTGGAGGAGGTAGTCGTCGTTAACGTAGTAGCCGGTAGCCCAGAGCAGGCGCGAGGCGACGACTTCGGGACGGGCTTCTTCGCCGAGTTTCATGCGCCACTTTTTGCCGTTGGCGTCTTCGACGTCGGCCTTGGGGTTAGTGCCGTTCATGTCCTCGGCGACGAACTTGAAGGGCGGGACGGGCTGGCCGTCGACACCGCCTGCGCCATGAAACATGTCCTTGGAGGCGATGTTGCCAGGGTCCTGCCAGATGGAGGCGTTGTGGATGTCCTCGGACTTGACTGGCTTGTCGTTGTCTTTCTTAGCGGCTTTGCCGGCGTGAGGATTTTCGGGAGCGGAGGAGTTTGGCTGCGGCGCGGCTTCAGGGGGCGTAGAGGGTTGGGCAGGAGTGGCACGCTCGACTGGCGCGGGAGGTTGTTGAGGAGCAGCGGACGCGGGCTGCTCGGGCAGGGTGCCGGGCTGTTGCGCGGCGGGCTGCGGCTGCGAGGGAGATTGCGCCGCGGGTGCAGTCTGTGGAGGCAGGGCAGCGGGGTTCTGCGGCGTGGCGGCCGGAGTCTGCTGGGCTGGCGGCGGAGTCTGCTGCTGCGCTGGCGTCTGCTGATCGGGAGATGGTTGGGCCGACGAATCCGGCTGGGATTGCGCGTACAAAGAGGCGCTGGCGAAGGCGGCACAG
>DASYBN010000409.1:0-3575 GCA_036500785.1 Acidobacteriaceae bacterium | reverse complement strand
ACCAAGGAGCAGGCCGAGGGCTTCTACTATGTGCACGCGCAGCGTCCGTTCTTCGGCGAGCTGACGACCTTTATGAGCTCGGGAACGATTGTGCCGATGGTGCTCGAGAAGGAGAACGCGATTGCCGACCTCCGCCAGCTGATGGGCGCGACGGACCCGGCGAAGGCCGACGAAGGAACGATTCGCAAGAAGTACGCCTCGTCGATCGGCGAGAACGCGATCCATGGATCGGATGCCGAGGATACGGCTGCATTCGAGATTGGCTACTTCTTCGCGGGCTACGAGCTGAAGTAGATTTCAGGTTGGTGAAACAAGCGCCCTGCTCCTTGCGAGCAGGGCGTCTTTCTTGCGCGAGCTACTTCTTGAAGAGATTCAGATCGACCGAGGCGCCCATCATCTGATAACCCGAATCATTTGGGTGGAGGTGGTCGCCGCATTCAAGAGGGGAGGCGATGCGCGCGGGATCAACAGGATCGGCGGTGGCTTTGGCGAAGTCAATCACGCCGTCGAATTTTCCGCTGTGCAGGATGAAGTCGTTTTCGGCCTCGCGCACTTTCTCGCCTTCAGCGGACTGGTACTTCGCGCCGGCATACGGCGTAAGCGTGGCGCCGATCACCTTGATGCCATGCGCGTGGGCACGGTCAATGAGCTGAGTGAGGGCGAGCTCGAGCTGCTCGGCCGTGATGACATCGTAGGGCTTGGCGGGGTCGTAGGCGTGACCAATATCGTTGATGCCCTCGAGAATAATGAGGTATTTAACACCGTTCTGATCAAGCACATCGCGGTCGAAACGCGCGAGCGCATTGGGGCCAGCGACATCGTGGAGCAGACGGTTGCCGCCGATGCCCTCGTTTAGCACGGCCATGCGTGCGGTCTTCCTGTTTGCTTGCAGGCGGCTTGCGAGCACGTCAGGCCAGCGCAGGTTTTTATCGAGGGTGCTGTGAGAGCCGTCGGTGATGCTGTCGCCAAGGCAGACGATGGCGGCCGCGTCGGCCGGCGCAAGAACCTCAACCGCTTTGAGGAACGGCCAGGACGTCAGAGGCGTCGTTCCCGGCGCAGTTGTGCCCGAGAAATCGGTTTCGGCGAGGCGGTTGCCGGGCAACTCGTAGCTGGTCTGGTCAGCGAAGTTGTGTTGCGTGATCGTGGTGATTGTCTGGCCGGGGATGAAGAGAGTCACGGCGAGGTCGGTGAGCGCGGGCAGGTTGACTGCGATGGGATCGCTCACGACCTCGGCTCCGGCGGGAATCTCGACCGTCAGTTGACCATGAAAGAGGGCGGGCGCGCCGGTCTTGACCGCGTTGCCGCTTGTGACAAGACCGACGTTCGCGCCGCCGATCTTCAGGGTGTCGGTGCCGAAGGCGTTGCTCAGGACGATGCGGACGCTTGATCCGCCGAGCGAGACGTGAACAATTTCACGCAGAGTAGTGTCTTCGCTGAACCGGCCATTGCCGTTGTTGGTCGACACGGGCGCGGTAGACCAGGTGCCGACCCAGTGCGCGTCTGCTTTCGCAGCCTTTGCGATCTTCGCTGAGAGCGAGGCAATTAGCAGTAGCGATGCTAGGAACAGAAGGGCTGTGCGGCGGGTCGTCGGTGCCATTGCGCTCAAGTATAGTGACCGCTCCGGGCAGGGCATCGAAACCAGAGCTGGCGCCAGACCTGACGAAGCTGCTTCGCGTTATTCTGCTGAGCATGACATCCTTCGACGCCGCTTCGGCCGCCGCAACCATCCAGCACCAGACGTTCGGCCACATGCCGGATGGCAAGCCGGTGGAGATTTATACCCTCAAGAGCTCCGCCGTCGAGATGCAGGTGATGACCTACGGCGCGCGCGTGGTCTCACTGGAGACGAAGGACCGCAGCGGCAAGATGGGCAACATCGCGCTTGGGTACGTGGAGTTCAGCCAGTACTTGAAGGACAACAAGACGTACTTTGGCGTGATCGCAGGGCGCTACGCCAACCGCATTGCGAATGGCCGTTTCACGCTGGACGGCAAGACGCACCAGATCACCATCAACGACGGCCCCAATGCGCTGCACGGCGGTAAAGAAGGCTTCGATGTGCGTAACTGGAGCGCACGAGAGATTCCGTCGGGCGTGGAGTTTACGCTGGTGAGCCCGGACGGCGACCAGGGATTTCCGGGGACGCTGACCGCGCGTGTTCGCTACACGCTGCACGATAACAAGGTGGTGATTCAGTACAGCGCAACCACCGACAAGCCCACAGTGGTAAACCTGACCAACCACACGTACTTCAATCTCTCCGGAGATGGTAACGGGACGATTCTGGGCGAGCAGCTGACGATAGACGCGGACCAGTTCACGCCCGTGAACTCGACGCTGATCCCGACGGGCGAGCTTGCACCGGTGAAGGGAACGCCGTTCGACTTTACGAGCCCGCACACGATCGGCGAACGAATCGATGACGATGATGAGCAGCTGAAGCTCGCGCGCGGCTACGACGACAACTGGGTGCTGCGTGGGAAGATTGGCGAGTTGCATCCGGCGGCGCAGATGTTTGACCCGGCGAGCGGGCGTGTGCTGACGGTGGAGACGACGGAGCCGGGCGTTCAGTTTTATTCGGGGAATTTTCTCGATGGAAGCTTCAACAGCCGGACGGGAGCGAAGTATGAGAAGCGAACCGGCTTCTGCCTGGAGACGCAGCACTTTCCGGACTCGCCGAACCACCGGAACTTTCCGAGCACGGAACTCAGGCCGGGGCAGACGCTCCACAGCGAGACAACCTGGACGTTTACGGCGCGCTAGGTGGAGGTGGAGTCGGCGGCGGCCACCTTCGATTTGGCGTCTGCGTCCTTCTGGACCAGATACTCATCCAAGATGACGGCCACCAGCGCCGCCGAGGGTACGGCGACGAGCGCGCCGACCACACCCGCGAGTTCGGTGCCCGCGAGCAGCGCGATCAGGACCGAGAGCCCCATCAGGTTGACGCTCGTGCGCATGATTCGAGGTGTAAGGAAGGCGTTCTCAATCTGGATGTAGATCGCATAAAAGATGAACACGCCGGCCATCTTGGACCATGAGTCCATCGCGGCCACGCTCGCGGCAAGCAGAATCGTAATAATGCCCCCGATAACCGGCACGATGTTGAAGAGTCCCATCAGCACGCCGAGTAGAACAGCATAGCGAACATGCAGCGCGGTGAAGACGGCGGTGCTGGTGATGCCGAGGATGAGCATCAGCGCGGCCTGGCCGATGAGCCACTTGCTCATGCGGCCTTCGGCAGCGATGAGCGTGCGCTCCAGGCGATCGCGATGGTCGGCCGGAATGAATGCGAGGAAGTAAAAGTATGCGAATTCGCCTTCGAGCATGAAGTAGATGCAGAGCACGCCGGCGGTAAGGACGTCGAGCACCCTGCCAATCCACTTGGGCGCGGAGGCCACCACGTAGGAGGCCGCGGTTGCGGCGATGTGCTGCGCCTTCGCTTCGATCTGGTCGAAGCCAAAGCGGTTCGCGAGCGGGAGATGCCGCAGCCTCGCGGCCATAACAGGCAGGCGCGCGGGGAGATCGGCGCCAAAGTGCTCGACATCGTGAATAACCGGCGGAAAGGCAAAGATGAA
>DASYBN010000408.1:0-3041 GCA_036500785.1 Acidobacteriaceae bacterium | reverse complement strand
TGCGAATTGCCGGTTATCCTGCGGCGGACTCGTGTGATGTTCCTCCAGTCCGAGGTGAGCCGGTGTGAAGCACAGAGTCAGGCTGACATCGAACGGTTCCAACGCCAACATCATGCGATCGAACCACGCGGTTGCATTCGGACGGTACGAATCGGCCCAGCTCAGCCCGGTGCGCACGTGGCGAACGGCGTGGCGTTTCATCCAGGCCACCGCATCTTCAAGCCGCGGATCTTCAAAGTGAAACCATTGGCACAGGCCGACGGAACCGTCGGCAGGGAAGAGATTCGCCGCCAGCTTCGGCGTTCCATCGCTCTTCAACAGCCCAAGATGATAATGCCGATAATAGGACGAACCCTCCGCCTCCCGATGACGCGTCTCCGCAGGCCACGCAGCGGGCAAATCAAAGAGGCTGTACCAGTGAATCCGCTCCGTCTTCGAGCGCAGCAGGTCGATGGTTCGTTCAAAGCCGAAGGCCTGGACCTCTTCGGCGCCAAACGATGAGGCGCCTACCTCCAGCACCCACACCGGTTTGCCGGAAACTTCGGCCGCCTCCCTGACGCGGTCTGGCCATTCGCGGAGCGACCAATGGTTCCAATCAAGCGGGAATCCGTGAACACCGACCGCATCTACGTACTCCATGACCTTATGACTCACCATCAGTCGCAGGAAATTGCAATCACAGGATGAGACTCCGCCGAGCACGATGGGCAGATCGGGGTTTGCGTTTCGGATAGCGACAGAGGCAACCTTTACCATGTCGCTGAAGCGAGTCCAATCGCGGTCGAGATGAAAATTCCAGTGTGAAAGGTTATTCGGCTCATTCCAAAGCACGACAGCTTCTACCACAGCATCTCCGACTTTCTGAAAGCTACGGATCAATCCGCGTCTTACTTCCACCAATTACTTTCAAGGTAAGAAGGTACAGAGATGGTTCGTGTTGCATCATGCAGCGGCGCTCGGACTGCATTGATATTGATGGCGCAAAATGACATGTCAAGCTGCTTGCGATCGCCAGTTGCTGCGCGCTCTGGGCTCAGCAGCAGACTTTCGTTCGTGACGTAAGCGTTCTAATGAGCGGATCGTCTCGGTTCGCAATTGAAGACGCCCAGCGCATGAAGCAACGCGTGACTGGCGCTCGTCGGTCGATTTCGCGCGTCGTGAGGTGAGTGTGAACATCGCGTTTCGGAGGATTCACGAGCGGGGAAGCGGTTCCTGTCGCAGGGTGTTTCTCGAACGAAAGCTCTTCAGGAGGTTGAAGAGAATCTACAAACTACGTTCGGGATCGACAAACCGCGAGCCTCTGTCCAGCCGCTCACGGCGCGAGCCTCTAGCTAGGCGCCGAAGTTAGAATCCCGGATGCAATTACGGTGCTCTAACCGGCGGCGATTAGTAGCTTTTGCAGCGTGAACGAGCTATCCGGCTGTACTTCAAAAAAGCTGCGAACCTCATCCGGCGCCCCGCCCCACAGTGCGTGAATGGCCGTGATCCTCTCGGGTGTGGTGCGCTGCCGCTCCACCCAGGCGGAGAACTCGATCTTGACCGGCCATTGCTTACGCACGCTCGCAGTGAAGCCCGCCTGCGCGAAGAGAGAGAGCCACTCCCGTGTGCTGTAGTCGCGGATGTGCGACGGATCGCGCAAAATCTCGATTGCCTGTAGATGCGTGTCGAGCAGCGGGTTCTCACCGCCGGCGGTGTCGATCAGCAGCACCTCGCCGCGCGGCTTCAGGACGCGCCGCACCTCGTGCAAGGCCGCGGGCACGTCATGCCAGTGATGTGCGCTGTAGCGGCTGATCACGCGATCGAAGTGCGCATCGGGGAAGGGCAGCACCTCGGCCATGCCCTGAACCGTGGTGATGTTCCGGAGCTTACGGGCAGTAGCTTCGCGCTGGACCACGGCGAGCATCTGAGCGGTCAAGTCATAGGCCGTCACCGACGCGGCATGGGGAGCTACTGCAAAACTCGCGTGGCCGGCTCCGCATCCCAGGTCGAGCACGACGGCATCGGGAACACCGGCGATCTCGGCGCCAAGTATCTCCAGATCTTCTCCGGTAGCGTGAGTCACACTCTCCAGGTAGGCTCTCGCCGTGGCACCGAACTGCTGCACTACAAGAACGTCATGCTCCATAGCTTCTCTCCAGATCGCGAAACCGCTCAACCGCAAACGTTCTTCTGACATCATCGCCGACCACGCTATCGCCGGACAATGCAGCGGTGAACTCATTCAGATTTGGCGAATGGATGCAACAATAGACTGCACTTAAGGATCAGGAGGGCGATACCGCTGACACATCTTCCGCCTGGAGGCGAGGCATGGCCCGGCTGGTCTTCTTGCGCGTTGGCGCTTTCGAGGCCGCCAAAGACTTCAAACGCGCCGGCTTTATGACCGCGACAGTTTCCTTTATCTCGACGGGCGGTATCTGATCCGCGGTCACGCGGCCTTCGGCGAGCTGTATGAAGAAGTCCTGCGCGGAGAAAGCGGCCTTCCCAGGGGCGGGACGCGCGCGCCGGTAGTCGCCGCTTGGCTCCAGCATGCGGGTCTTCGCGGTGTCGGCCAGATAGGCGGCCAGAATCTCGTTCTTCAACCGCCCACGGAGCTGAGCATCGTTCACCGGAAAGAGCACCTCGCAGCGCTCGAACAGGTTGCGCGGCATCCAATCCGCGCTCCCACAGTAGACGGTCTCCTCGCCGCCGTTGGCGAAATAGAAGATGCGGCTGTGCTCTAGGAACCGGCCGACCAAGGAGCGCACACGGATGCGCTCGCTTAGCCCCTTCACGCCGGGACGCAGCGAGCAGATACCGCGCACAATCAGGTCAATCTCCACGCCGGCCTGCGATGCTTCGTAGAGCGTCTCGACGATGCTCTTTTCGAGCAGCGAATTCATCTTGGCGATGATGCGCGCCGGCCGCCCTTTGCGCGCGTGCTCGGCCTCGCGGCGAATCAGTTGGATGGATTGCTCGGCCAGGGTAAGCGGCGCCACCAGCAATGGAGAGTAATCGTCCGACTCCGAATGCGCGGTCAGGTAATTGAAGACCGCCTGCAT
>DASYBN010000407.1:0-1918 GCA_036500785.1 Acidobacteriaceae bacterium | reverse complement strand
CGAAAATCTGCATGCCCCTGGGACCACCGGATCACCCCGTCCCGGCCGATCGCGAACGTCGCCGGCACCGGCAAACGCCACGATTGCTCGCCATTGATGAACGGAATATTCACCAGGATCGACCGATAGTACCCCTGCATCGCGGGCACGGCATAGGCTGCGCCGAACGCCGCCGCCACGCTCGCACCCTCGTCCCGCAGCAGCGGAAAGGGCAGCGTATGCTGCGCCGCCGTGAAGTCATTCTGCCGCACCGTCTGCGGCGAAATCGCCACCAGCAAGGCGTCGCGCTCTCGCAGAGCAGGGAAGAGATCGCGCCACGCCTCCAGCTCGGTCACGCAGTAGGGGCACCATCGCCCGCGAAAGAAGCACACCACCAGCGGCCCCAGCGCCAGCAGGTCCGCGGACCGCACCAGCTTGCCGTTCGCATCGGGCAGCGCGAATGCAGGTGCCGCATCGCCCGGCTTCAGCAGCTTGTCTTCAATGCCTGATAAGAACAAATCCGCGATGGCACGCTCGTTCAGTTCCAGGCGTTCCGGCTGCACCAGATTGCGTGTCTGCGCAGTGATGTCATCGAGCTTGTCCTGCAGAGTCATAGCCCCAGCGCTCTTCCGTCGGGCACAATCAGCGCCCCATGCCGCCGCCCATGCCACCCATGCCGCGCATCGCGTTCATCGATCCCATCAGCTTGCGCTGCATGCCCGGCTTGCCTGCGCTCTTGAACATCTTGCGCATCTGCGCATATTGCCGCAGTAGCTGGTTCACCTCCTGCACGCTGGTGCCGGAGCCGGTAGCGATGCGCTTCCGCCGCGAACCGGAAATGATCTCGTGATTGTTACGTTCTTTCTTGGTCATGGAGTTGATGATCGCCTCCACGCGCGAGAACTGCTTCTCGTCCACCTGCCCGGCCGCCTGCTGCAACCCCTGGAACGGGCCCACCGACGGCAGCATCTTCATAATGCTTTGCATCGAACCCAGCTTCTTGATCTGCCGCAGTTGATCGCGAAAATCTTCGAGGGAGAAGCCATCGCCCGACAGCGCCTTGCGCGCAAACTCCTCGGACTTCTTCCGGTCCAACGTGGACTCCGCCTTCTCGATGAGCGTCATGATGTCGCCCATGCCCAGGATGCGGCTCACAATGCGGTCGGGATGGAACGGTTCGAAGGCATCCGGCTTCTCGCCCGTGCCGATAAACTTCACCGGCTGCCCCGTAATGTGCCGGATCGACAGCGCCGCGCCACCGCGCGCATCGCCGTCCATCTTTGTCAGCACAGTGCCTGTCAGAGCCAGTTGCTGATGGAACGATTCGGCCGATCGCACCGCATCCTGTCCGGTCATCGCATCGGCCACGAACAGAATCTCCTGGGGCGACAGCAGCGCCTTCAGCGAGCGCATCTCCTGCATCAGATTGTCATCGATGTGCAGACGGCCCGCCGTATCCACGATCAAAACGTCACAGCCGTAGTTCACCGCTTCGCGCCGCGCCTCCTTGGCCAGCCGCTCCACCAGCGCCGTGCCCGCCGGCTCGCCCTTCAGGTCGCCCACATAGATATTCGCCTTGATCGCATCGGCGACGATCTTCAACTGCTCACGCGCCGCGGGACGGTATACGTCGACGGAAACCAGCATCGGACGGTGGCCGCCCTTCTGCAGCCACGCCGCCAGCTTGCCGGAGGTCGTCGTCTTGCCGGAGCCCTGCAGCCCGGCCATCAAAATCACCGTCGGCGGCCGCGACGCGAAGTTGAAGCGCGCCGTGTCCTTGCCCAGGATCGCGATCAACTCATCGCGCACGATCTTGATCACCTGCTCGGTCGGCGACAGCGCGGTCATCACCTCGGAGCCCATCGCCTTCTCGCGCACGTGCTCGATCATCTCCTTCACCACGGAGAGGTTCACGTCCGCTTCGAGCAGCGCCACGCGG